>NZ_JBZXJM010000009.1:0-25782 GCF_058725725.1 Buchananella sp. 103232
TTGTCCTCTACTTCGTTCAGTTATGCAAGCCGATATTGGCGAATCGCCTACCGTGACAACGAGTCTCTTGGGACCCATAGACGTTTTTCGTGCGCCGCTTCAACGGGGATCACGCCGGTGATGTGGCCCTCGGAGTTGACGGTGCGGATGCCGGAGGAGCGGGGCACGGAGGTGACCACGCGGCGGCGCGTGGCCGGGTCCTGCTCGGACTCCCAGTTGAGTTCGCGCTCCACGCGGCGTTCGCGCAGGGAGCGGCGAGAGGGCACCTTGGGGCCCTCGTCCTGGCCTGCGGGGCCACCAGCGGCGGCCACGGCGGCGTTGAGCTGGGCCACCTCGCTGGGGGTGAAGGCTGCGGTGGCCTCGCCCTCGTCGCGGGACTGGGCCAGGATTCGCCTCGCGGCGGCGCTGACGCCGCTTCGGCCTCGCGGGCAACTGCGCGCTCAGGTCGATGGGGCTGGTGTCCTCGGTGCGGCGCGTGCTGGCCCCGCCGGCCGGGTCCGGCGGCGGCCTCTCCGAGGGCGGCGCGAATGCGGCGTCGACCACCCGGCCCACGGGCGCGTGCCGGCTTTCGGTCCCCGGACGTGGCGGCACCAAATCCGTCGGCCTGGGCGGGCTTGGCGGCCCGCTGGGTGGCGGCGGCGCGCTCTGCGGCGGCCTTCTCGGCTGCCGCACGCTCGGCCGCTGCCCTCTCTGCGGCCGCCTTCAGCACGGCGGCGCGGGCGGCAATGGCCCGCTCGGTCTCGGTGGGGGCAGCGCCCTTCGCGCCCACGCCCCCGGTGCCGGCGACTCCGACGCCCGCAGCCGCAGAAACGCCGCTCTCGGCGCCGTGGCTGGTGAAGTCCCCGCGCCCCTGCGCGGCCAGGCGCTCGCGCGCGGCCACTCCGGCGGCTGCGGCTTCGGCGTCGTTCGCGGCGCGCAGTTCGCGCTCGGCAGCCCGCTCTCGGGCCCGCAGTTCCCGGCGGGTCAACCGCGGCTGTTCACTCATAACTTCCTCCATGTGACGCCTACGGGTTAATTGTCTCGGTAAAGGTCAAACTTCGCTATGTATTGCACCACGCCGTCCGGGACCAGGTACCAGACCGGCCCTCCCTTGGCAACGCGCGCGCGGCAATCTGTGGATGAGATCGCCATGGCGGGGATGTCCACCAGCCAGACACCCAGGTCGGTGAGCTTGCGCGTGTCCATCTCGTGGCCGGGCCGCGTGACTCCCACGAAGTGGGCAAGCTTAAACAGCTCGTCCACGTCCTTCCACTCCATGATGCGTTCCAGGGCGTCGGCGCCGGTGATGAAGTAGAGGTCGGCCTCGGGGCGGGCCGCGTGCAGGTCGCGCAGGGTGTCGATCGTGTAGGTGATCCCGCCCCGGTCGATGTCCACCCGGGAGACGGTGAAGCGCGGGTTGGCGGCAGTGGCCACCACGCACATGAGGTAGCGGTGCTCGGCGGGCGCCACCTTCTTGCCCCGCTTGAAGGGCTGCTCCCCGGTGGGGACGAACACCACCTCATCCAGGTCGAACTCGTGTGCCACCTCGCTGGCGGCCACCAGGTGGCCGTGGTGGATCGGGTCGAACGTTCCGCCCATGACGCCGATCCGCCTGCGCCGCGTCGTGGTGTCCGACGCTGCCGCCCCGCCGCCCCGCTCGCTGCGGCCGGCCCCGGTGGGACCGTCTTGGCCGCCCGCACGGGCGGGCTCGCTCCCCTCGCCGCCGGTGCCGCTCGGGTAGTTGTTGGCGAGCATCGTGTATGTCACGCGGCCTGCCCCGCGTAGAGGCGCAGCAGGCGCTCGACCTCGGCGCGCACCGCAGCGTTGCCGGCGCCCATGTACTTGCGCGGGTCCACCACGTACTCGTTGGCCGCCAGGTACTCGCGCAGCGCGGCGGTGTAGAGCTTGTTCAGGTGGGTGGAGACGTTGATCTTGGTCATGCCGGCCTTGATGGCGGCCACCATGCCCTCGTCGCTCACCCCGGAGGAGCCGTGCAGCACCAGCGGCACCGGCACGGCGGCGCGGATGGCGGCGATCAGCTCGTTGTCTAGCGCGGCCCCGCGCGTGGTCATGGCGTGGGAGGAGCCCACAGCCACGGCCAGCAGGTCCACGCCGGTGGCCTCCACGAAGGCTGCGGCGTCGTGCGGGTCGGTGCGGGCGGAGGGGTCGTGCACGCCGTTCTTGCCGCCTACCTCGCCCAGCTCGGCCTCCACGCGCACCCCGGCGGCATGGCAGAAGTCCACCACCTGGGCGGTGGTGGCGCGGTTGGTGGCGTCGTCCAGCTTGGAGCCGTCGTACATGACGGAGTTGAAGCCCAGCTCCACAGCCTGGCGGCACAGCTCCACGCTCTCGGCGTGGTCCAGGTGGGCGACCACGGGCACGGCGGCGTCGCGGGCGATGGCCAGCACCGCCTGCCCCAGCGGGGCAAGCGCGCCGTGGTACTTCACGGCGTTCTCGGAGACCTGCAGCACCACGGGGCGTCCCACCGCCTCTGCGGCGGCCACGAACTGCTCGGCGTGGTCAAGCACCACCACGTTGAACGCACCCAGTCCCTTGCCCTCCGCCTGCGCGGCGGTGGCCAGTTCAAAGATGTCTGCCAGCATGTTTTCCTCCTAGCGCGGCACCCCGCGCGGGCGCGGCCCTGCCACTTCGCGGGCCTGGCAAGGCCCGGGTGGTTTTGCCCCTAACTTAGTCCGGCCCCCGCAGTGGGCCAAACGAAACGGGGGTGGCGGCAGCGATTTCGCTGCCGCCACCCCCGCCTTTGGGCGACCCCTAGTCTTCCTGGATGATCTTGCCGTCCGGCCCGTAGACCGGCTCGCCGTAACCGGCCAGCTCCAGGGCCGTGCGGGCCCGGCCCAGGCACTGGGCCCACGAGCCCAGCTCTGCCTTGACCACCTCGGGGACCGGGGCGATCACGAGGCGCTCGGCCAGGGCTTGGCGCAGCGGGGCCAGCAGGAACTCGCCGGCGTTGGCCAGGCCGCCACCGATCACGATCCGCAGCGAGCCCAGCGTGCCCACGATGGTGGCCAGGATCTCGGCCAGGGCGTCAACGGCCTCGCGCATCACGCGCTGGGCGTCATCGTTGCCTCCCTTGGCGGCCATCTCCACCCCGTAGGCGCCGGCCGCGATCACGGCCTCGCGCTCGGACTCCGGCATGGTGGCAGCGAAGCGGGCGCACACGGCGGAGGCCGCGGCGATCTTCTCCAGCTCGATCCAGCCGCTCGGGTTGTCCGGGTCGCGCACCAGGATCTGCCCGATCTCACCGGCGTAGCCGGAGCCGATCACGGGCTCGCCGTGCAGCACCACGCCCGCGCCGATGCCGGTGCCCAGGGCCACGAACAGCATGTCGCGGCTGCCCGCGCCCCACCTGGCCTCGGCAACGGCGCCGGAGCGAACGTCGTGCCCGAAGGCCACCGGCACGCCGCAGGCCTCCTCCAGCATCTGCCGCATCGGCACGTCGCGCCAGCCCAGGTTGGCGCTCAGCAGCGCCATCCCGTTGGCCTCGTCCACGATTCCCGGCACGGCCACGCCGATCGGCTTGACCAGCTCGGCCGGGGACAGGGGGCGGTCGCCCTCGTAGACCTTGCCGGCGTGCACGTCGGCCCGCAGCTCGGCCGCCAGGGTGGAGATCGTGGAGATCAGGTCGGGCACGTTCTTGGGGGTCGGCACCTGACGGCGTGCCAGCAGCTCGCCGTTGACCGAGGCCACGCCGGCCTTGATCGTGGTACCGCCAACATCGATTCCGATTGCGTGTGTCATGTGCCTACTGCCTCGCGGGTAAAACTCAGTGCTCGCCGTCGGCCAGGATCACGGACCGGGTCAGGTGACGCGGGGTGTCCGGGTTCAGGCCGCGGGCCTCGGCACGGGCAACGGAAACGCGCTGGGCCAGGACCAGGTGGGCAAGCGGGTTCAGGTCGGTGGAGACCAGCTTGGCGCCGGTGGCGGCCACCTGGGCGTCCAGGCCGGCCGGGACCGGGCCGAACACCCAGGTGATGCGGCCGGGCTCGGCGATGGAGATGGGGCCGTGGCGGTACTCCATGGCCGGGTAGGCCTCGGTCCAGGACTGGGAGGCCTCGCGGGCCTTCAGGGCGGCCTCGTTGGCCAGGCCGATGGTCCAGCCGGTGCCCAGGAAGGTGATCTGCTCGGCGTTGACGTAGGAGTCGCACACGTCCATGGCCAGCACCTTCTCGCAGTCGGCGGCGGCGGCCTCGATGTCCTGGCCCACCGTGGCGAGCATGAAGCACAGGGCGGTGGTGGCGAAGCGGGTCTGGACCACGGACTCCTCGTCCGCGAAGTCCAGCACGACCTCGGCGTCCACGAACGGGGCGGCCGGGCCCTCACCGACGGCGGTGATCAGCACAGTGGGGACGCCGCGCTCCTTGAGCTCTTTGGCGATGTCGATGATCTCGGTGGTGGTGCCGGAGCGGGACAGCAGCACCACGCGGTCGTACTTGCGCTCCAGCGGGAACTCGGTGGCGGTGAAGGCGTCGGACTCGCCCTTGCCGGCGTTCTCGCGGGCAACGCAGTAGGACTGCGCCATGAACCAGGACGTACCGCAGCCGATCACTGCCACGCGCTCGCCGTCCACCGGCATGCCCGTGTCCTCGCCCGCCATGGTGGCGGCACGGCGCCACAACTCAGGCTGGGTAAAGATCTCGTCAACAGTCTTGCTCACAACAACCTCCGCGTTGTTTGTTTGTGCTCAGTTCGGGCGGGTGTCAATCACCATCGCTCGCAAGTATGGCACGTTCAACGATTTTTTTCGACGGTTTCAAGGCGAAGTGGGCAAGTAACTGTCAGTTTGTGCAAGAAGCGTCTAGCATTAACGCTCAAACGCGCAACACGCACCAGCCGCTAGGTGTCTCGAGCAAAGGAGCTGCTGATGAACCGCCACGAGCGACTCAACAGGCTGCTTGACCTCATCGTAGAAAACGGTTCCGTCCGTATCGAAGAGATCATCGACAAGCTAGAGATCAGCGCCGCCACCGCGCGCCGCGACCTAGACACCCTCTCCGCCCAACAGCTCATCACGCGCACGCGCGGAGGCGCCTCCGTAAACCCCACCAGCGCCGACCTGCCGCTGCGCTACCGCGCCACCCGCCTAGCAGACGAAAAAACCCGCATAGCCCAAGCAGCCGTAGCAATGATCCAGCCGGGCAGCGTGATCGCCCTGAACGGCGGCACCACCACCACCGAGGTCTGCCGAGAGATCGGCTCGCTCTCCTCCCGCAACCCTGAGTTCGAGCGCGACCCCGTCACCGTGGTAACCAACGCCATCAACATCGCCAACGAGCTCACCGTGCGCCAAAACGTTCGCGTGGTCGTCACCGGCGGCGTGGTCCGCGCCCGCTCCTACGAACTAGTGGGCCCCCTGGCCGAGCGCATCCTGCCCGCCATCAGCGCCGGCACCCTGTTCCTGGGCGTCAACGCCCTCCACCCCGAGCGCGGCGCGTTCGCCGACCACGACGGCGAGGCCACCGTCAACGCCGCCCTGGTCAAGGCCTCCGAGCGCGTGGTGGTGGTAGCCGACTCAACCAAGCTCGACCGCACCGACTTCACCCGCATCTGCAACACCGGTGACATCCACGACCTCATCACCGACTCCGGCGCCGACCCCGACGTGGTGCGCCGGCTCCGAGACGCCGGATTGCGCGTCACCCTGGCTTAAAACCCGCGCACTGTCCGGGCGGCCCAAACGCACGACGTCGGCCACCGGCCACAACCAACACACACAGGCAGGCGGCAACGTCGGCCACCACCAGACGGGGCAAAACCCCACACCACCAACAAAGAAGGAACCACATGGCCACCACCGGTCGCGTAACCCTCCCACTTCAGGTCGGCATTGATGCTGAACTGACAGAACTTGCCCGCAAGCTCGGTGCTGACGCCGTGCGTAACTCCGACGGCACCGAGCTGCCGGAGATGGCCAAGGAGTTGGTGGACAAGGTTTACTCCACCTACTTCCCCGCCCGCGGTGACCAGGAGTTCGCCCTGGCCCACCCCGAGACGCTGGTCAACCAGTACCTCTGCTCGCCCCGCTCCACCGCCCCGGCAGAGGGCGACCTGGTTATCGACGTAATGGAGGGATACTTCCGCGACCAGTTCGCGCCCTTCACCGACTGCGACGTGGCCCGCTGGTGGCAGGTCATCGACCGCACCACTGACGAGGTAGTCGACCCGGAAAAGTGGTCCACCACCCCCGAGGGCGTTGTCACCATCAAGGACCCGCAGCCCTTCCACGTCTACACCGTTGGCTTCCTGGCCAACCAGCTCTGGGACTCCACCCAGATGTACAACTACATCACCAACGACTGGCACCTTGAGCCGTGGCGCGTAAAGGAGCGCCCGTACGACGTGCGCAAGAACGGCGTGTGGGAGTACGCCCAGGGCGCCCTGAAGTCCTGGCTGGAGGAGCACCCCGAGGTTGACGTGGTGCGCTTCACCACGTTCTTCTACCACTTCACGCTGGTCTTCAACGACCTGGGCAAGGAGAAGTACGTCGACTGGTTCGGCTACTCCGCCTCCGTCTCCATCGAGGCCATGGAGGCCTTCGAGCAGGAGATGGGCTACGCGCTAGTAGCGGAGGACTTCATCGACGAGGGCTTCTACAACAACGCCTTCCGCTCCCCCACCCCGCAGTACCTGGACTGGATCGACTTCCAGGCCCGCTTCGTTGCGGAGAAGACCAAGGGACTGGTGGACATCGCCCACGAGGCCGGCCGCGAGGCCATGATGTTCCTGGGCGACAACTGGATGGGCACCGAGCCCTACGGCCCGTACTTCGAGGAAATCGGCATGGACGCCGTGGTGGGCTCCGTAGGCTCCGGCGCGACCTGCCGCATGATCAGCGACATCCCGGGCGTGAAGTACACCGAGGGCCGCTTCCTGCCCTACTTCTTCCCGGACGTCTTCAACGACGACGGCGACCCGATCGGTGAGGCCAACGAGTCCTGGCTGCAGGCCCGCCGCGCGATCGTCCGGTTCCCCCTGGACCGCATGGGTTACGGCGGCTACCCTGCCCTGGCCCTGAAGTACCCGGCCTTCGTGGAGCGCATCGCCGAGATCTGCGACGAGTTCCGCTCGATTCACGAGCAGGGCGGCGGCCAGCACCCGGAGAACTCCCCCATCCGCGTGGCTATCGTGAACGCGTGGGGCAAGCTGCGCACCTGGCAGACCTTCATGGTGGCCCACGCCCTGTGGTACAAGCAGATCTACACCTACCTGGGCATCATCGAGTCCCTCTCCGGTCTGCCGTTCGAGATCCAGTGGCTCTCCTTCGACGACGTTCGCGCCGGCGCCCTGGAGAACGTGGACGTGCTGATCAACGCCGGTGTGGCAGGCACCGCCTTCTCTGGTGGGGCTGAATGGCTGGACCCGGAGCTGACTTCTGCTGTGCGTGCCTTTGTCGCCAACGGCGGTGGCTTCATCGGCGTAGGCGAGCCGGCTGCAGTGGAGCACGGTGGCGCCTTCATCCAGCTCTCCGACGTGCTCGGAGTGGACCGCGAGCGTTCCCAGTCGCTCTCCCACGACCGCTACCCGACGATCGTGGAGGGCCACCCGCTCGTTGCAGACCTGTCCGGCTCGTTCGATGTGGGCGAGTCCGGTGGCGACGTGGTGACGCTGCACCCCGACGTCAAGGTTGTTGCCTTCGAGAAGGGCTCGGTTCGCGCCTCTATCAACGAGTACGGCAAGGGCGTTGGTATCTACCTGGGTGGCCTGCCCTACTCCTTCGAGAACGCCCGCCTGCTGCACCGCGCCATCTACCTGGCTGCGGGACGGGGCGAGGAGCTGGAGAACGGCGCTGCCTGGATCACCAGCGATGTTCGCACCGAGGTGGCTTACTACCCGAACACCAACCGCATCATGGTGCTCAACAACTCCAAGGAGGCTGTGACCACCACGGTGCGCGGTCTGGGCCGCACCTGGGAGGTAGACCTGCTTCCCATGGGCTACAAGTGGATGGACATCTGATCCTGAGCCGCTAGGGCTCGCTGACTGGGGCCGGGGCGTTTCAACGCCCCGGCCCCAGCTGTTTTTGCGATACGGCACCTAACCGTGTAGAGCGGCTACCGCCTGAGCCCGCTACCGCCTAGGCCCGCACGTGCCCGTCTCCCTCGATGATCCACGTGGTGGTGGTCAGCTCCGCCAGCCCCATCGGACCGCGTGCGTGCAGCTTCTGGGTGGAAATGCCTATCTCCGCGCCCAGCCCCAACTGACCACCGTCAGTGAAGCGGGTGGAGGCGTTGACGGCGATGGCGGCAGCGTCCACCTCCGTGGTGAAGCGCCTTGCTGCCTCGATGCTTGCCGTGACGATTGCCTCGGTGTGCCCGGAGGAGTATGCGCGTACGTGCTCTAGCGCCTGGTCCAGGCTGTCCACAACCCGCACCGCCACCTCATAGGCTAGGTACTCGGTCTGCCAGTCCTCCTCGGTAGCCGGTAGCACTTCGATTCCGTTCGCGTGCTCACTGGCTAGGCTCACGGTCTTGGGGCAGCCGTGTAGGACCACGTTGGCTCCTGCCAGGTCACGCAGCAGTCCCGGCAGGAACTGGTCAGCCACTGCGGAGTGCACCAGCAGCGTCTCTGCCGCATTGCACACCCCCACCCGGTGCGTCTTGGCGTTCATACAGATCGCGTGCGCCTTGCCCAGATCCGCGGACTCGTCCACGTAGACGTGGCAGTTTCCCACTCCGGTCTCGATGGCAGGCACGGTGGACTCTCGCACTACTGCCTGAATTAGGCCAGCTCCGCCTCGCGGGATCAGCACATCCACCAGGCCGCGGGCCTGCATCAACGCCCTAGCTCCCTCTCGCCCCCAGGGGTCGACGGTGGCAACCAGGTCCGCGCTGAATCCGGCGTTCGTCAGCCCCTGCTTGATGGCTGCAATCAGAGCCTTGTTTGAGTTTTCCGCCGCCGAGCCCCCACGCAGAAGCACCGCGTTACCGCTCTTAAGCGCTAGCACTGCGGCGTCTACGGTCACGTTTGGGCGTGCCTCGTAGATCATCCCCACCACTCCCATGGGGACGCGGGTCTGGCGTACCCGCAGCCCGTTTGGCAGGCTCTGCCCACGCACTACCTCGCCCACGGGGTCGGGCAGCGCAACTACGTCGCTGATCGATTCCGCGATCGCTTCGAGCCTCTCCCGGGTGAGCAGCAGCCGATCTTGCAGGCCCGGCGCCATCCCGTTCGCCTTTGCTACCTCCAGGTCGCGCGCGTTGCCTGCCAGGATCGCCTCGGACTGCTCTAACAGGGCGTAGGCGATCGCGTTTAGGGCGTTGTTCTTGGCCGACGTCGTCGCCGTGGCCAGTTTGCGCGCAGCTACGCGCGCCGCCCGCGCCAAGGCGTGCACGCCCTGCGTGGCCGGGCTCTGCGAGGCCGGGCTCTGCGCGTCGGACTGGGGGGCGGTGCTAGAGGCGACGGCCGCTGCGGCAGCGTCGGACACCAAGGACTCATCACGGGGCGACTGGGGCGTCATGGCGCTCTCCTTTAAGTTGATCCTGCCGCAATGCTAAGCGCCGCGCCCCACCAGACCGAGCCCCGCCCGCCTTCTGGGCGCGCGGCAAACCCGGACAGGGGGGTCACCCAAAAAAGGGCGGTGCCCCGACCGGCCTAACAGCCGCCCGGGGCACCCACCACAGCACGCACGCTACTTCAGGTTGTCGATCGCGTACTGCGCCTCCTCCTCCGTGAACTGCGCACCGTACTCGGAGGTGAGGGTCTCCTTCAGCTCCTCCGGGGTCATCTCACGCACCCTCGTCAGCTGCTTAGCAGTCTCCAGGGCGTTGAGCTTGTAGTCCGCCTTCAGGTTGTCGATCGCGTACTGCGCCTCCTCCTCGGTGAACTTCTCGCCGGAATCGGAGGTCAGCTGGTAGAACATGCGCTTCTTGGACAGGAAGGAGGTCTCGTTGTAGGTCTCCGCCTTCTTCAGCGCGTTCTCCTTGAAGTCGGCCTTCAGGTTCGCCATCGCGTAATCGGCCTCCTCCTGGGTGAACTTGCCACCGTACTCAGAGGTGAGCTGGTCCGCGATGCGGGCCTTGGACAGGTGGGAGACCTCGCTGTAAGACTCCGCCCGCTTCAGCGCGTTCGCCTTGAAGTCAGCCTTAACGTTGTCCGCCGCGTACTGCGCGTCCTCCGGGCTGAAACGCTCGGTGGCGAACTCAGAGGTCAGCAGGTCGTAGATCTCCTGCTTGGACATGTTCATGTAGTCGCTGTACTCCTGCGCCTTCTTCAGGGCCTCCTCGCGGCTCCCCGTAGCAGCGTCCGCAGCGGAGGACTCCGTTGCCTGCGGCGTTGACTCCTCCATGGTGGGGGTGGCGCTCTCAGAGGGAGACTCGCTGGCCGACACGCTAGGGGCCGGAGCGGGGGCGGCGGACTTCTTCTCGCCACCAAAAACTCCCAGCCCAAACAACAGGCCCAGCACTACACCAATGACAGCTGCAACAACTACCAGCCAGAACCACCACTGCTGAGTCAGCTTCTTGGGCTGAGGGGGAACCGGACCACCCGGAGCGAACCCAGCGGGAGCCTGGCCCGGGTAGGGCTGAGCTGCCCCCTGGCCTGCGTAACCGGGCACAGCTCCCTGACCGTAAGGAGGCACCCCTCCTTGCCCTGGCGCTGCATACTGAACGAAAGCGGTAGCGCCTACCTGACCGTCCGGCATGTGGCTTCCTGCCGGTGCGCTCGCTGCGGGCACGCCTGCCGCAGGAAACACCTGCGTGGCCTCGGCTCCGCTTGGCACGCCGCCAGGTCCGGTCTGTCCCATCGGACCGGTGGGATCTGTTGGGCCGGTGGGAGGATAGTTGGGAGTTGTCACTAGAAACCTTCTTCAATTTGCTGGTGAGACGAATCAGCATCTGCCGGCCTCACCCTAAGCGGTTTGAGCCCGAACCTGATTCCGATTCTCAACAGAATGTAGACGCCGGCACCCACATTTGAAAAGTACTTCCACGCGGCTGTGGGCCTGATTGCGGAGGACCCGGCGAACCCGCGCCTTGGTCTGCGAAGCCTGATCTTTCAGTAGGCAGCCCAAGGCGAGGGAACGCTGTGTAGCTCATCAGCCCGTGTCCTCCTGCCACCACCTGTTGGTAATAGGTTGCAGGAAAGATAGCGGCGGGGGCGTGTGCCCTTCCGGACACTGCGGTCCAGTTGAACACACGCCCCTCTAGAACAGCACAGATGGCGCCCTGCCGGCGGCTCTGGCTGTGCCTACTTAGGCGTCAGCCGACGTACTTGCGAATCTGTTGCAGCACGGCGGCGCTGACGGACTTCACGCCTCCAGTCACAAAGACGCGACGGTAGCCGCCCGCCCGGAAGTGTGCATCCAGGCTGCTGGGCACTGTTCCAGCCTTGCTTAGCAACAGCACTCCCCCGAACCGGGCAGCCAGCGCCCCACCAGAGAGCGCGTCAGCAAATCCGTCCCCGTTTGCCACCACTGCGGTAAGGGCACCGGGCACAAACCGCTTGGCAGCCTTAACGGACGTCTCCACACGGTCGGCGCCAACAACCGCCTCAGCTCCCATGGCACCGGAAGCCACAGCCGCCTTGCCGCCCAGCGCAAACAGTTGGACTCCCAGGGACTTAGCGCGCGTTTTGCTCACCCCAGGCATCATCGCTCCCCGCGTCAGCAGGATCACGCCACTCTTTGCAGCGGCAGCCGGTCCGGCAGCCAAGGCATCAGCGAATTGAGTGCCGTCAACGAAGAACACAGCTCCCACCTCGGTACCGGCAGACCGGTAAACCGACTGGGTGCGAACAGAAAGCTCAACGGCGGTGGCAAACCTGTCAGCGCCGGCAATGCGCTCGACCTCGAAGCCGAGGGAACGTACCTGGCTTTCCACGCTGCGACCCACGGCAGTGGGACCGCCCACCACAATCACTCGCTTAGCTCCGTTCGCGCGCGCAGATCGCAGCGCGGCGGTGGTGTCGATGTCCAGGCTCCCGGCAGGGGTTAAGAGGACGGCCGCATTCAAAGCTGCCGCCAACGGTGTTGCCGCCAACGCATCAGCCGGATTGGCACCGGAGGCGAGCACCACCGTGTCTCCCCACTTCGCAGCGTCGAAAACTGCTCGCGACGTCCCATAGCGAGAGCTGCCAGCCAGCCGCTCCACGCCCGGCTGGACGGAGGCCGACGCGGAGGCGGAGGCGGAAGCGGAGGCGGAGGCGGAAGCGGAGGCGGAGGCGGAAGCGGAGGCGGAGGCGGAAGCGGAGGCGGAGGCGGAAGCGGAGGCGGAGGCGGAGGCCGACGCCGACTGGCTAGCCGACGCGGAAGCGGACGCCGAAGCCGAAGCCGACGCAGAAGCCGACTGGCTAGCAGACGCGGAAGCCGACGCCGACGCCGACTGGCTAGCCGACGCAGAAGCGGACGCCGAGGCCGACGCCGACTGGCTAGCAGAGGCGGAGGCGGAGGCCGACGCCGACGGCGCTGGGTTGTCTAGGGGACGGAAGTTGATCGCACCCTTGTCGCCGGCGTCATTGCGGAGCAGACGAGTCTTGGACCACAGCTCATCGTCTCCGACCTTGTACCGGTTCTCGCCGTCCCGGTAGAAGGCGGCAAGCTGCGCAGGGCTGGGAGCAGGCATGTCGATGTTGATCGTTCCGCCGCTCTCCAGCACGCGCATACCGGTGCCGTTGGATTCTTGGCGAATGCGCGACATGTTCACTTCTCCCCCGTCCCGGACAAGGATGGAGGTGAAGGTGAAGTCTTGCCGGATTGAGCCGGTGCCAGCCTGGTGCAACTGGACGTTTCTGAGGTTGAGCACGCCTTGGCGGAATACCTCGGCGTTCATGCCACCACCCCGGTGTCCCAACCATGAATCGGAAATGTTAAGCACCGCTGGTGTTGATGACTTACCCACGCGCACCGCGGGTTCATCGAGGCCACTACCGCGCACGTAGGCGTTGCTTACCGAAACGGTTCCGCCCCGAATATCCATTGCAAGGTTGTCTCCAACAACCATTCCACCGGTGATTTCTGCTTGGCCGGCGGTCTGCGTGAGCGGCGTGCCGTAAAGGGAGTTATCGCGGTGGCTTTCCTTTCCTCCGTAGGTCATGCCTGCGAAGGAGTAGAGGCTCCCGCCTGTCATCGTGAAGCGGGCCTCTTCCACCATGTTGAACACCGAGGCGCCGTCGTCGTGGTTGCGGCACTCGATGGTGCCGCCTTCCAAAGCGAGCTGACCGTAGTTCTGGATGCCCTTGGAGGAGATTGTGGCCTGCTGGCCCAGGGTGCTGGTTCGCACGGTCAAGTTGCCGCGGTTGATGAAACCCCACTTCAAACGCCACCCGTCCTTTGCGGCAGTGAGGGTTTTGTTGTTGAGGTCTAGGGTGACCGTCGTCCCTGCCGGGATTTCCACAGTCTCGGTGAGGGTAAAGCTGGCCGTGAGGCGAATGTAGCCGCCATTTGCTATAGCCGCCAATAGCTGGTCGTAGTCCTTGACGTCAACTGCGTCAGTTGGAGCTGGCGCCGGGGGCGGGGTGGTCGGGAAGGACGTGGGTTCGGCAGCTGGCTGGACCAGGCCGAAGGCGGAGTTGGGTAGGTCCGCAGTAACGGAGGCACCCGCCGGGGCCGCGAGCGCGGCCGGGGCAACGCTGACGATAAGCCCAAAGGCGGCCGCCGCGCTGAGGTAGCGCTTTAGCTTCACTTTCAGTTCCGTTCGGTAAGCGATATTTCTTGGCTTGAAGGGCAGCTAACCGATGTAATTCGGAAACCAGTTGGGCAAGAGGCAGCCAGGCTCAACCTCGTGGAATCACTCGATCCTCAACCGCTTCGACCACGAGATTTTAGTAAGCAGAGCCCAATAAGCGGCCCCTATACCGTATGAGTTAGCGCATACCCGGTTCGGTAGGGTTCGCCGGTGGCACTCAGCTTGGATGCGGTCTGCGGGGTCCGTTGGGGGACCGCTCCTGCTCAGCTTGACCACGCTGCCACCGAAGCACACTTGCTAACTCGCGTGGCCTTACCCCAATCAGTCGGCCATTTGCGGCCGACGTCGCTCCCCTCCGCGCAGATTTGCGGACCGCAGTTCGATTTGGTTAGAGGCCGTGGGCCGCAAGCACGCGTTCCATTCGCTTCTTCTTGCGGTTGCTTGCCACGATCCAGGCGACGTCGGGATCGGTCGTGTCCAGGCTCGCGAATTGAGGTAGCGCGCTCTCCGGGGCGGCGGCCACGGCCACACTCCAGCCGTATCCCAGCGTTTGCCGCAGGGAGCGCCACTCGCGCAGGGAGCGCACGTGCGCGGGCTGCAGACACAGCGCCGTGGTGGCGCCAGCGCAGCAGTCGATTGCCGCCTTAGCCATTGCGGGGGTCTTAAGCAGCCTGGGCTCGCAGCAGGCCGCCACCGCCGCCCGCTTCACGAGCGGGTCCCGGTCCGTTGACCACAGGGGTAGGAGCGCAAGCAGCGCTGCAGGGGCGCGGTCGCCTAGCAGTTGCAGTCCGGTCGCCACCCCCTCCCGCACGCGCCAGCGGGAATCCGCCGCCAGGTTCCTGGCGCGGTGCTCCTCCCCCGGTGTGTCCGCGTGCGCTCCACTAATGGCTGCCGCGCACGTGGCCAGGTATTCGGACCCGCTCGCAAGCAGCTCGTCGGCCCAGGCCGGCGGCAGCTCCAAGGCCGCCGCTTGCATGAGCGCGGTGTTTGCGCGCGGCCCCGGCAGGCCGGAGTTCTCCTCCAGGATCTCCGCTGCGCCCGTCAGAGTGGCTCCCCTTAGCCGCGCCCTCCACTCAGAAACCGTCGCCACCTGCCCCTACCCTTAATCCGTCAGCGCAGAATTGCCAGGTGGTCGCGGTGTACCACCGGCCGGGGGGCTTCCCCGGCGGCGAAGTCGGCCGATCTCATGCCCTGTAGTTCCCGCACTTCCCCTGAGCCGTATGCCGCTATGCCGCGGGCCACCACTCCACCGTCTGCGGAAAGCAGGTCCACCACGTCTCCGGCAACGAACTCGCCCTTCACCTCCGCGATACCAGCTGCGAGCAAGGAGCGGTTCTGTTCGGTGACCGCACGCACTGCCCCCTCATCCAACACCAGCGCTCCAAGCGGGGAGGCAGCGTGCGCCATCCAGATGCGTTTGTTGCCTGCGTGGCGGCCAGTGGGCTCGAACCAAGTGCCCACTTCCTCACCGGCGACGGCAGCCGCTAGGTTGTCGGCACTGGTAAGCACTACCCCTACCCCGGCACTGGCAGCGGCACTGGCAGCGATGATCTTGGAGGCCATTCCGCCGGTGCCCAGGTCGCTACCTCGTCCAGTTACATCAAGCCCGGCCAGGTCTTGCTCGGAGCGCACCACCCCGATTCTCTTGGCACCGGGGCGCGAGGGCGGGCGATCGTAGAGCCCGTCGACGTCCGTGAGCATCACCAATACATCGGCGTGTAGCAGCTGGGCTACTAGAGCGGAGAGGCGATCGTTGTCGCCAAAGCGCATTTCCTCGGTGGCTACTGCGTCGTTCTCGTTGATGATCGGCACCACTCCCAGGCGCACTAGACGCTCCAGTGCGCGGGCGGCGTTGGTGTAGTGCTCGCGGCGCATGAGGTCCTCTGCGGTGAGCAGTACCTGACCCACTTCTGCCCGGTGAGCGATGAATGATTCGGTCCAACGCGCCATGAGCACGCCCTGACCAACCGCGCTGCACGCCTGGGCCGTGGCCAGTTCGCGGGGGCGGCTGGTCAAGCCAAGGCGGCCACGCCCTGCGGCCATGGCTCCGGAGGAGACCAGGACGGGGGCTTGACCGTTCATGCGCAGGGCGCCAATGACGCTGGCGACCGAGTCGATGCGGTTGAGGTCCAGGCCACCGTCCGGGCGGGTGAGCGAGGAGGAACCGATCTTGACGACGATGCGGGTGGCACTGGTTACCAATTCACGTTTGCTCACCAGGCGATTCTATTGCGCTTACGAGCGCGTTCGTAATTCCGCTCAGGGCCCAGCCAAACCAGTGCATGCGCATTTTTGACGCGATAGGATAGCTAACGAGCAAACCCACTCACTGGAGGACGATGATGACCAACCCCTTCGCAGCCACCATTGCGGCCCACAAGGCCGGTAAGAACGCCGGTATCTACTCCGTCTGCTCGGCACACCCGCTGGTGCTGCGCGCGGCGATCGACCAGGCGCTGGCGGACGACGCCTACGTGCTAATCGAGGCCACCTCCAACCAGGTGGACCAGTTTGGTGGTTACACCGGCATGAAGCCCGCCGACTTCCGGGACTTGGTCTTTGGCATCGCCGATGAGGCCGGTTTGCCGCGTGAGCGTGTTGTGCTGGGCGGCGACCACTTGGGCCCCAACCGCTGGCAGGCCGAGGAGCCCGAGAGCGCGATGGCCAAGGCGGACGACCTGGTGGCCGCCTACGTCGAGGCCGGCTACACCAAGATCCACCTGGACTGCTCCTTCTCTTGCGCCGGTGACCCCTTCCCCATCACCGACGAGATCGCCGCCGAGCGCGCCGCCCGCCTGATGAAGGTGGCCGAGGAGGCCGCCGAGCGCGCCGGCACCGCCGGCCAGGTCTACTACGTCATCGGCACCGAGGTGCCCGTGCCCGGCGGCCACCAGGAGGAGCTGGGCGAGATCACCCCCACCTCCAAGGACGCTGCCGCCGCCACCCTGGCCGCCCACCGCGCTGCCTTCGAGGCCGTGGGCTTGACCGACGTGTGGCCGCGCATCGCCGCGCTGGTGGTGCAGCCCGCCGTGGAGTTTGACCACCTGAAGGTGGTCGACTACGTCCACGAAGGCACCACTGAGCTGCGCACTGTCCTGGACGATGAGCCGACCCTGGTATTCGAGGCTCACTCCACTGACTACCAGACCCCGGCTAACCTGGCTCAGCTGGTGAAGGACCACTGGGCCATCTTGAAGGTCGGCCCGGGGCTGACCTTCAACCTGCGCGAGGGCCTGTTTGCCCTGGCCCGCATCGAAGAGGACCTGGTGGCCGCCGACCAGCGTTCCAACCTGATCGACGTGATCGAGCAGGTAATGGTGGAGCAGCCCGGCTACTGGGAGAAGTACTACGAGGGCGACGAGGACACCAAGCGAATCGCTCGCAAGTACTCCTACTCCGACCGCATGCGCTACTACTGGCCCAACGAGACCATCTCGGCTGCCGTGGACAAGCTGCTGGCAAACCTCGACGCCGTAGCGATCCCGGAGCCGCTGGTAAGCCAGTACATGCCGCTGCAGTACGAGCGCGTCCGCACTGGCGAGCTCGCCCTGAACGCTAAGGCCCTGCTGCTAGACCGCGTGCGTGACTGCATGCGCCCCTACGCTGCGGCCTGCTTCGGCGCCTGAGTCCATCCGATAGTCAGGTAGCCCAAAGGGGCGGGGCGGGAGGTGAAACCTCCCGCCCCGCCCACGTTTAATGCTGGGAAAGCTCAGTCCCGTTCCGGGTCGGTCCACACCCCGTGCTCCGCGTCCGCGCGCAGCTCCGCGCGAGCAGCGGCCTTGGCGTCCATCCGGTCCTTGTACTGCTGGCGGCGCTCGACGTTGGTGCGGCGCTCGTTCATGTCCAGGCGAGAGTCCGTACCGCGCCCGCCCAGCAGCTCCGCCCCGGTCATTAGGGTGGGCTCCCAGTCGAAGATGACACCGTCCTCGATCGCGCCGATGATCACGGTGTCGCCGGCGTGGGCGCCCTTCTTGAACAGGGCCTCCTCCACCCCGAGCTTGTTGAGCCGGTCGGCCAGGTAACCGATAGCTTCGTCGTTGGTGAAGTCCGTCTGACGCACCCACCGCTCCGGTTTGGCGCCTCGCAGCTGGAAGGCAGGGCCCTCCGGGGTGTTGACAGCCTCGATGGCGAACTCGCCCGCGCCGCCGCGCCGCGCCACCGGTGCCGGGCGCAACACCACGCGCTCGGCCACCTGCGGCTGGGCGGCCCTCTCCTTGCGCACCATGTGCGCTAGCGCGAACACGAGCGGCTTTAGCCCGGCGTGGCTGACGGCAGACACCTCGAATACCGGCAGGCCACGCTCCTCGATGGAGTCACGCACCATCTCAGCCAGGTCCTTTGCCTCTGGCACGTCTACCTTGTTCAGCACGACCAGGCGTGGACGCTTCATCAGCTCCTTGTGGCCGTGGGAAGGTGCCAAGTCTGCAGCGTACTGCGCCAGTTCAGCTTCCAGCGTCTCCAGGTCGCTGAGCGGGTCGCGTGCTGGCTCCAGGGTGGCGCAGTCCAGCACGTGCACGATCACGGCGCAGCGCTCGATGTGGCGCAAAAACTCCAGGCCAAGGCCCTTGCCCTGCGCGGCACCGGGAATCAGCCCCGGCACGTCGGCCACGGTGAAGCGATCCTCGCCGGCTTCCACCACGCCCAGATTTGGAACCAGGGTGGTGAACGGGTAGTCGGCGATCTTTGGGCGCGCGGCGGAGAGCGCGGCGATCAAAGAGGACTTGCCGGCGCTCGGGTAGCCAACCAGGGCGACGTCGGCCACCGACTTCAGCTCCAGCACGAGCGTGGCTTCCTCACCCGGCTCGCCCAGGAGGGCAAAACCGGGCGCCTTGCGGGTCTTGGAGGCCAGGGAGGCGTTGCCCAGTCCGCCCTGTCCGCCTGCCGCAGCAACGAACCGCTCACCGGGAGTAACCAGGTCGGCTACGACATTTCCGTCCTGGTCCTTCACCACGGTGCCGGAGGGAACCGGCAGCACAAGGTCCTCGCCGTTCTTTCCCTGGCGCATGTCGCCCGCGCCGGCGGTACCGTGCTCGGCGCGGCGGTGGGGCGAGCGGTGATAGGCAAGCAGCGTCGTCGTTTGCGGGTCCACCTCCAGGATGACGGACCCACCGTTGCCGCCGTCGGCTCCGTCGGGACCTGCCAATGGCTTGAACTTCTCCCGTCGGATGGAGGTGCAGCCGTTGCCGCCGTTGCCTCCGGCCGCGTGTACCGTCACGCGGTCTACAAAAGTGGCCATGCCTGTTCCTCCTATCGGCGCCGCCCCGCACGGGCCACGCTCACTGCTTTAATCCTGCCCGACGCAGCCGCGCACCGCTCGGACCAGCGTGCCAGTTCTATTCCTCACCTGGCATGCCAAGAGGGTGGGTAACCCAGCGGTCACCCACCCTCTTTGGTTAAGGCCCGAATCAGGCCTCGACGATGCTGACGACCTTGCGGCCGCGCTTCACACCGAACTCAACGGTGCCGGCAGCCAGGGCGAACAGGGTGTCGTCCTTGCCGCGACCAACCAGGTCGCCGGGGTGGAAGTGGGTGCCACGCTGACGCACCAGGATCTCACCAGCGTTGACGGTCTGGCCGCCGAAGCGCTTGACACCGAGGCGCTGAGCGTTCGAGTCGCGGCCGTTACGGGAGGAACCGAGGCCCTTCTTGTGTGCCATTGAATAGTCTCCTTCAGGCGCGCTTACTTGATACCGGTAACCTTGACGGCCGTCAGACGAGAGCGGTGGCCCTGACGACGACGGTAGCCGGTCTTGTTCTTGTAGTGGATGATGCGGATCTTGGGACCGCGACGCTCGCCCAGCACCTCACCGGTCACGGTGACCTTGGCCAGGGAGTCAGCGTCGGCAGTAACCTTGTCGCCGTCCACGAGCAGCAGCGGGGCAAGCTCGACGGAGGAACCAACCTCAGCGTCCAGCTTATCTACGACCACGACGTCGCCGACGGAGACCTTCTCCTGACGGCCGCCGGCCTTGACAATCGCGTACACCACGTTCTTGCTCATTCCTGTCGATGGGTCGCCCCAACGGGGCTGATCTAAAAGTTGCGCGCTTAAACGCGCCGACGGTCGAGTTTACCCGGCTTGGGGCCTGGAATCAAAGTTGGTCGACCTGTTTGGGATGTGAGTTCTCTCCCTCCCGGGCCGGCTTGCCGGCAGCGCATAAGCCGCCACCGGCAAGCCGACTGGGCGATTTCAGTCCTTCTTCTTGCGCAGCACCCGGCGGCGGGTCTTGGGCTTGGCCTCGCCGGCCTCGGTGCCCTCCTCGCGCTGCGGCAGCTCGATCTCCACCTCGCGCTTGGGTTCCGCCGGGGCGGGCTCCTGCACCGGGGGCAGCTCGATCTCCACCTTCGGCTGCTCGGCCGCCTGCGCCTGCTCAGCCGCCGACGGGTCCAGCACGCCGGTGGACAGGCCGCGCCTGCGCCGGCGGGTACCTCGCATCGGCACCGGCTGAGACAGGCTGACGCTGATCGTCGCGGCCGGGCCGGTCTTCTCCTGCGCGGTCTGGGCCGCTACCTCGCTAGCGACCACCGGCGCGGCGGCGCTCACGGCGGTCTCCGGGCGGCCAGTGGCCACCTCGGCGGCGTTGGCGGCAGCGTCGGACTCCTCGTGCGCCTGCGCGGCGGCCAGGGCGATTCGGGCCATGCGCTCGCGCATCTCCGTGCGGTCGGGCGCCACCACGTGCGCCTCCTCCACCCGGGCCCGGCGCGTGCGCGCCTCACCCGCAGTGTTGCCGCTGCGCTCCTCCTTGCGGCGCCGCTCGCCACGCTCGCCGCGCTCGGAGCGGCGGTCCTCGCGGTTCCTGTCCTCGCGGTGACGCTCGCCGCGACGGCGCGAGCCGCGCTCGTCGTCCTCGCGCTCGCTGCTCTCCACGGGCGCGCCCTGCACGATGAAGCCGCGACCGGCGCAGCACTCGCACTGGGTGGAGAACGCCTCCACCAGGCCCTCGCCCACGCGCTTGCGGGTCATCTGCACCAGTCCCAGGGAGGTGACCTCGGTGACCTGGTGGCGGGTGCGGTCGCGGCCCAGGCACTCCACCAGGCGGCGCAGCACCAGGTCGCGGTTCTGCGAGAGCACCATGTCAACGAAGTCGATGACGATGATTCCGCCGATGTCGCGCAGGCGCAGCTGGCGCACGATCTCCTCGGCGGCCTCCAGGTTGTTGCGGGTCACCGTCTCTTCCAGGGTGCCGCTGCCGGTGAAACGACCGGTGTTGACGTCCACCACGGTCATGGCCTCGGTGCGGTCGATGATGAGGGAGCCGCCGCTGGGCAGCCAGACCTTGCGGTCCATGCCCTTGGCCAGCTGCTCGTCCACGCGGAAGGCGGCAAACACGTCGCCGTCTCCCTCGAAGTGCTCCAGGCGCCCCATCAGGTCCGGGCTCATCTCCTGCACGTAAGAGGAGATGGTCTTCCAGGCGTTGTCACCGGAGACGGTGAGCTTGGCGAAGTCCTCGTTGAAGATGTCTCGCACCACGCGCACGGCCAGCTCGGGCTCGCCGCGCAGCACCTGGGGAACGTTGCGGGCCTTCTTCTGCTTGGCCTGGATCTCCTCCCACTGCTCCTGCAGGCGGGCCACGTCCTCACGCAGCTGCTCGTCGGTGGCACCCTCCGCCGCAGTGCGCACGATGACGCCGGCGCCGTCCGGGACCACCTCCTTCAGGATCGTCTTCAGGCGGGTGCGCTCCCCCACGGGCAGCTTGCGGGAGATGCCGGTCATGCCGGAGCCGGGTACCAGCACCAGGAAACGACCGGCCAGGGAGATCTGGGAGGTCAGGCGGGCACCCTTGTGGCCGATGGGGTCCTTGGTGACCTGCACCAGCACCTGGTCGCCGGCCTTGATGGCCTCCTCGATCTTGCGGGGCTTGCCCTCGGCGTCCACCAGGTCCCAGTTGACCTCGCCGGCGTACAGGACGGCGTTGCGGCCCTGACCGATGTCAACGAAGGCGGCTTCCATGGTGGGCAGCACGTTCTGCACTCGTCCCAGCACCACCGCGCCGACCATGGAAGACTGCGTGCGGCGTGCCACGTAGTGCTCCACCAGCAGGCCGTCCTCTAGCACGGCGATCTGGTTCAGGCCGTCGCGCTCGCGCACGATCATGTGGCGGTTGACGGACTCGCGGCGGGCCAGGAACTCGCTCTCGGTGATGAGCTGGCGCTTGCGCCCGGCCTGGCGGCCTTCCTTGCGGCGCTGACGCTTTGCCTCCAGGCGGGTGGAGCCCTTCAGCGCGGTGATCTCGTCTCGCCCGGAGTCCTCGCGGGTGCGGCGACGGCGCCGGCGACGGGAGCTGGACTCCTCGCCGCTCTCCTCCGCCTCGCCTGCGGGCGCGGCCTCCTCTGCGGGCTGCTCGGCGATGTCCTCGCCGGACTCGCCGCCGTCCTCGCCCTCCTCGGAGCGACGGGCACGGCCGCGCCGACCGCGCGAACCTCGCCGCCTGCGCGAGCGCCCGCTGGTCTCCTCGCCGTTCTCCTCGCCGGCCTGGCCCTCTACCTCGCCGCTTTCTTCGTCCTCGGTGGACGACGCTGCCTGCGCGTCTTCCTCCTCTACCGGCGCGGCCGCGCGCTTGCGGGTACGCCTGCGGGTGGCGGAGAGGTCCGGCGCCTGGAACAGCAGCGCGGCGGCGGGCAGGGCCTGCTCTGCGTCCTCGTCGGCCTCCTCGGTGTCCGCCTCGGGCTCCTCGCCCTCGGCCAGCTCGGCCTCGGCCTCCTGGTCCTCTGTGAGCAGGTCTGCTGCCAGCTCGGGGTCCACCACGGCGGCCTCTTCCACCTCGGCGCCTGCCTCAGCGGCGGCCTCCTGGGCCTCCTTCTGGGCGGCCGGGTCGAGCGCGGTGGTGGAGAACTTGCGGCGCGAACGCGTGCCGCGACGAGAGCGGGCCGGGGCCGCCTCGCCGTCCTTGGCGGCGGGCGCGGGCTGATCGGGAGCCTGCTGCTCCTGCGCGGCGGCCGGCTCGACCGCAGCCTCGACCGCAGCCTCGACCGGCACGTCCTCCGCGACCTTCTTACGGCTGCGCGTGGCCCGCTTGGGCTTGACCGCCTCCTCGGCGACAGGCTCGGCCACCTTCTTGCGGCTACGCGTGGCGCGCTTGGGCTTGACCGCCTCCTCGGCGACAGGCTCGGCCACCACCTCGGCGGCAGCCTCCGCAGCCGGGGCGTCGGCGGCAACGTCGACCACCTTCTTGCGGCTGCGCGTGGCGCGCTTGGGCTTGACCGCCTCCTCGGCGACAGGCTCGGCCACCACCTCGGCGGCACCCTCCGCAGCCGGGGCGTCGGCGGCAACGTCGACCACCTTCTTGCGGCTGCGCGTGGCCCGCTTCGGCTTAACAGCCTCCTCGGCGGCAGGCTCTACCGCAGGCGCCTCGGTGGCGCCCTCCGCAGCAACCTCAGCGGGGGCCTCGACCGGCGCGTCCGCCGCGACCTTCTTGCGACTGCGCGTGGCCCGCTTGGGCTTGACCGCCTCCTCGGCGGCAGGCTCAACCGCGGGCGCCTCGGCGGCGCCCTCCGCAGCAACCTCAGCGGGGGCCTCGACCGGCGCGTCCGCCGCGACCTTCTTACGGCTACGCGTGGCCCGCTTCGGCTTGACGGCCTCCTCGGCGGCGGGCTCGGCCGCCACCTCGGCGGCGCCCTCCACGGCCGGGGCGTCGGCGGCAACGTCGGCCACCTTCTTGCGACTGCGCGTGGCGCGCTTGGGCTTGACCGCCTCCTCGGCGGCAGGCTCTACCACGGCCGCCTCGGTGGTGGCGGGATCGGTGGTGGGAACGGATAGACGACGCGGCTTGCGCGTACGGGACTCGGCCATTGCCTTATCTCCTTGTGGCATCTGGGCCGCACCACAGGCGCCGGGGTGGCGTCGAAATCGACTAGAAAGCTAGGGGGCTGCGGCAAGGCGGCCGTATCACAGGCGCCAATACCGCAAGCAGGTCACCGTGCGGGGCAACCTCGGCAAGTATCCCACACACCCGGGCCCCGAGCCGGTTGGACCCGCGCGTAACGTCGGCAACGTCTCGCCGCGCCCGCCGCCCGCCCCGGCGGGGGCTGGGACCAACGCCCCGCCGCCGGGCCGGGCCGCACGCGAGAAAAACGCGGGAAAATCCCTCAAATCTCCACCAATAGACATCGTCTATTAACGAGAAATTGACGCCAGCATTTTCCCGGGACCATAGTCCCGTCAAGACGGGCGAAGGGGGCAACTTTCGTAGCAATTACCCCGAACTCGTCAGCATCGTGACCGTGCGTCAGTACATGCCGATATAGTCCCAACATTCAGGCTTTCCCCAGCTATGCGCGGGGAGCAGTTCCCAAACGTTCGAAAGGCTAGAGGTGTCAAATATGGCTCTCGACGCACTCGACCTGGCGCGGTGGCAGTTCGGTGTAACAACCGTCTACCACTTCATCCTGGTCCCCCTCACGATCGGCCTGGCGCCGCTCGTCGCCATCATGCAGACCCTGTGGCTGCGCACCGGCAAGGAGCACTGGCTGAAGGCCACCAAGTTCTTCGGCAAGCTCTTCCTCATCAACTTCGCCCTCGGCGTGGCCACCGGTATCGTGCAGGAATTCCAGTTCGGTATGAACTGGTCCGAGTACGCCAAGCACGTCGGTGACATCTTCGGCGCCCCGCTGGCCGTCGAGGCCCTGGCCGCCTTCTTCCTCGAGTCCACCTTCCTGGGCCTGTGGATCTTCGGCTGGGAGAAGCTGCCCAAGTGGCTGCACACCCTGACGATCTGGATGGTCGCCATCGGCGTGAACCTCTCCGCCTACTGGATCCTGGCCGCCAACTCCTGGATGCAGAACCCGGTCGGCGCCGTCTACAACCCCGCCACCGGCCGCGCCGAGCTGGACGGCGTAGGCGGCTTCTTCCAGATGTTCACCTCCGAAACCACGGTGCTGCGCTTCTTCCACACCGTCTCCACCTCCTTCCTGGTGGCGGGCACCTTCGTGGCCGCCCTGTCGGTCTGGTGGATCGTCCGCGAGGTGCGCGCCAAGCGTGAGGACGCCGCCAAGAAGATCTGGCGCCCCGTCGCCCTGTTCGGCGCCGTCGTCGTGCTGCTCTCCGCCGCTGCCGTCACCCTCTCCGGTGACCTGCAGGGCAAGCACATGTACAAGATTCAGCCCATGAAGATGGCCGCCGCCGAGGCCGCCTGCTACGGCGAGGAGGGCACCGACTTCGCGGTGTTCGCCACCGGCCTGACCACCGGCAACTGCGAGGATGTCAAGGCGCACATCACCGTGCCCAACCTGACCTCCTTCCTGGCCACAAACAAGTTCACCGGTCCCGAGTCCTACCTGCCCGGTGTGAAGGACGTGGAGAAGAAGTACAAGGAAGACTTCGGCCCCATCCACGGCGACGACGTGAACTACGTGCCCAACCTGTTCGTCACCTTCTGGACCTTCCGCCTCATGATCGGCACCCTGGTCTTCTCCGGCCTGCTTGCCCTGGGCGTGTTCTGGTTCATGCGCAAGGGCCGCGTCACCGACAACAAGTGGCTCAGCCGCCTGGCCCTCATCTCCATCCCGATGCCCTTCATCGGCGCCAGCTTCGGCTGGATCTTCACCGAGATGGGCCGCCAGCCCTGGATCGTGGCCCCGGGCTCCAACGACCCGCTTTCCGGCATCGCCATGCTGACCCGTGACGGTCTTTCCACCTCCGTCTCCATGGGCTCGGTTGCCGCCTCCCTGATCATCTTCACGCTGCTCTACCTGGGCCTGGGCGTGGTGTGGGCCTACCTGCTGCGCCGCTACGCCCGCGAAGGCGTGACCGATCTGCTCCCGTCCACCCACGTCAAGGAAAAGGACGCCGAGGCCGGCGACCTCTCCTTCGGCTACTAAGAAAGGATCGCTGCCATGGATCTGACTACTCTCTGGTTCATCCTCATCGCGGTCCTGTGGACCGGATACCTCTTCCTGGAGGGCTTCGACTTCGGCGTCGGCATGCTGCTGCGCATCCTGCCGCGCAACGAGAAGGAGCGCCGCGCCACGCTGCGCACCATCGGCCCGGTGTGGGACGGTAACGAGGTCTGGCTGCTCACCGCCGGTGGCGCCACCTTCGCGGCCTTCCCCGCCTGGTACGGCTGAAGCGGCGCACGAAAAACGTCTATGGGTCCCAAGAGACTCGTTGTCACGGTGACGATATCGCCGTGAATATCGGCTTCACTGAACGAGTAGGCTACACAAC
>NZ_JBZXJM010000010.1:0-48231 GCF_058725725.1 Buchananella sp. 103232
TACAACGGGACCCATAGACGTTTTTCGTGCGCCGCTTCACTGGGGCGGCGCCGAACAGCACCACCTCATCCCCCTGGGCCGCCTGCCGTGACCGGCCCCAGGTCTATCACGAACTGGTCCATGCACACCCGACCACGCCGCTGGCGCAGCGCGCCTGCCGCCCACACGTGTACGGCATGGCGCGGCACCCCGTCGGCATGACCCAGCGGGACCGTGCCCAACCACCGCTCGGTGGGGGCCTGCCAGGCGCCCGTAGCTGACGGGCGTGCCGGCAGGGACGCGGCTGACCTGGAGCAGCGCGCAGGCTCATCGCCGGGCGCAGCGCAGCGCGCACCCGGTCCCACCGCAGCGCGGCCTCAGCCAGGGCCGGGGCGGCAGCGTCGTCCATCCCGGTGTACTCCGCCTCCCAGTGCGCGTTGGGGGCCAGGCCGTACAGGGACGTGGCCCAGGCGGACGCGCCTCGAAGGCGTAGTGCGGTATAGATCGCGCCGGAGGTGGCCAGGGCGTGCCGGGGATGGGGCGGCCGGGAAGTGGGCGCGCACCCGCGCAGGCGGTGAAGCTCTCCAACTGGGCGCGCGTGGCGGCGACGGCGCCGGGTTGCGGGGAGTCGGCGCGGGCCAGGTGGGTCCACGTGGCGCACGTCCACCAGGCCCTCCCCGCCAGCGACCGGGACTGGCTCAGAGCCGTCCCGGGGCGAAAACCGGCGCGGGTCTTGCCGGTGTCCACCTGGATGCACGCGGGCCGGTAGGCCGGGCGGCCGGCGGCGGCGGCGGCCACGGCCCGCCACTGCCAAGGGGCGGAGACGGTCAGGTCCCACCCCGGCGCGCACGGCAGCGGAGAGGTCCGTGCCGAGGCGTAGATCCAGGCGAGCATGGAGCCGTCGGCGGGCAGCGGGCAGCCGGTCTCCTCCAGGCGCTGGAGCAGTTCGAGCGCCTCGCTGAGCTGCGCCACGGCCAGGTGCTTGACGCCCGCGCGCAGCATGGCGGCGGCAACGATCGCGCCGCCGTGCCCGTAGCTTCACCACGGCGACGGGCTGCGCGCCCGGGGTCAGGCCGGCCAGCAGCGCCAGGTTGTGGCGCAGGGCGGCAGGCCATCTAGGGCGCGGCCGGGGAATACGGGCGCGACGGGCCGCATGGGGTCATTCTTCCACGCCCGCGCCGGGACGAGATTTGCGCGCCGCGCGCCACGCCGCCGCACGCCCTGGCCGCCCGGGGTGGCGGGGAGGGCGGGACGCCCGGGGATGGCCGACGTTCCTCCCGCCGCCCTGTCCAGTGGGCCGCCCGGGGGCGGGACCGGGGGCCGACGTCTCCTGCCGCCCTGATGCCCCGTCAGGAGCTCGGCCAGGGTGGCGGGCAGTTGCCGGGCCACGGCCAGGGCCCGCAGGGACCGCCGGGTTGGCCTGCGCGGCGGCGCGGGCGTGCACGTGGGCGGCCAGGGCTGAAAGGCAGGCCAGCTCGGATTGGGGCGGCGGCCGGGTCGCTGGCGCAGAGCTGGCCTCAGGTGCTCGCCGCGAGCGCTGAGGAGAGGCGCCCAGCAGACCGGAGAGCACGTCTCCGGCCCCGGCTGTGGCCAGCCAGGCCGGCGCGCCGGGTGGCGGTGAGCAGGCTGCCGCGCGGGGGGCGCCACGACGGTGACCGACCCCTTCAGGGGCACCACCGCCCCGGCTCAACTGCGCGGCCCGGCGCGCCCAGTGGGCGGGGCGGGCCTCACTTCGGCGCGGTCCGGCGCGGCACCGGGCAGGCGGGCCAGCAGCTGGGCCAGCTCGCCGGCGTGCGGGGTGAGCACCGTCAACGGCGGCAGTGGGACGACGCCCCCTCCACCACCATGCCCCGCGGCGTCGATTACCAGCGGCAGGCAGTCGGCGCGGGCCGCCTCGATGAGGCGGCCGGCACCGGAGCAGTCCCGCCCCGCGCAGACCCGCCCAGCCCAGGCCGGCCCCGCGCAGCCCCGCCCAGCACAGGCCGGCCCCGAGCAACCTCACTCCGCGCAGCCCCAGGCCGCGCAGGCCGTGCTGGCCGCCTGCCCCGAGGCCGTGCCCGGCGAGGGGCGCGTCTGCAGGCGCGCGTGCTGGGCCCGGGCCTGAGCGCCGCCGAGCTGCCCGCCGCCGGCCGCCTCATCGAGGCGGCCCGCGCCGACTGCCTGCCGCTGGTAATCGACGCCACCGGGCTGGGGGCGGTGGAGGGGGCGTCGTCCATCCCACTGCCGCCGTTGACGGTGCTCACCCCGCACGCCGGCGAGCTGGCCCAGCTGCTGGCCCGCCTGCCCGGTGCCGCGCCGGACCGCGCCGAGGTGGAGGCCCGCCCCGCCCACTGGGCGCGCCGGGGCCGCGCAGCTGACCGGGGCGGTGGTGCTCCTGAAGGGGTCGGTCACCGTGGTCGGCGCCCCCGCACGGCAGCCTGCTCACCGCCACCGGCGCGCCGGCCTGGCTGGCCACAGCCGGGGCCGGAGACGTGCTCTCCGGTCTGCTGGGCGCTCTCCTCAGCGCTCGCGGCGAGCACCTGAGCCAGCTCTGCGCCAGCGACCCGGCCGCCGCCCAATCCGAGCTGGCCTGCCTTTCAGCCCTGGCCGCCCACGTGCACGCCCGCGCCGCCGCGCAGGCCAACCCGGGCGGTCCCCTGCGGGCCCTGGCCGTGGCCCGGCAACTGCCCGCCACCCTGGCCGAGCTCCTGACGGCCCACCCGGCCCCGCCCCCGGGCGGTGCGTCGAACAGGGCGGCGGGAGGAACGTCGGCCACCTTGCCGGTCCCGCCCCCGGGCGGCCCACTGGACAGGGCGGCGGGAGGAACGTCGGCCATCCCCGGGCGTCCCGCCCTCCCCGCCCACCCCGGGCGGCCAGGGCGTGCGGCGGCGTGGCGCGCGGCACCGCAAATCTCGTCCCGGCGCGGGCGTGGAAGAATGACCCCATGACCGTCGCGCCCGTATTCCCCGGCCGCGCCCTCATCAGCCTGCCCGCCCTGCGCCACAACCTGGCGCTGCTGGCCGGCCTGACCCCGGGCGCGCAGCCCGTCGCCGTGGTGAAGGCCGACGCCTACGGGCACGGCGGCGCGATCGTTGCCGCCGCCATGCTGCGCGCGGGCGTCAAGCACCTGGCCGTGGCGCAGCTCAGCGAGGCGCTCGAACTGCTCCAGCGCCTGGAGGAGACCGGCTGCCCGCTGCCCGCCGACGGCTCCATGCTCGCCTGGATCTACGCCCCCGGCACGGACCTCTCCGCTGCCGTGCGCGCCGGGGTGGACCTGACCGTCTCCGCCCCTTGGCAGTGGCGGGCCGTGGCCGCCGCCGCCCGCGCCACCGGCCTACCGGCCCGCGTGCACATCCAGGTGGACACCGGCATGACCCGCGCCGGTTTTCGCCCCGAGCAGCTGGGCGAGGCTCTGAGCCAGTCCCGGTCGCTGGCGGGGGAGGGCCTGGTGGACGTGCGCGGCGTGTGGACCCACCTGGCCCGCGCCGACTCCCCGCAACCCGGCGCCGTCGCCGCCACGCGCGCCCAGTTGGAGAGCTTCACCGCCTGCGCAGAGCGGGTGCGCGCCCACTTCCCGGCCGCCGTCCGGCACGCCCTGGCCACCTCCGGCGCGATCTACTACCCGCACTACGCCTTCGAGCGCGTCCGCCTGGGCATCTCCCTGTACGGCCTGGCCCCCAACGCGCACTGGGAGGCGGAGTACACCGGGATGGACGACGCTGCCGCCCCGGCCGGTGCGCTGGCTGAGGCCGCGCTGCGGTGGGACCGGGTGCGCGCTGCGCTGCGCCCGGCGATGAGCCTGCGCGCCCCGCTGCTCCAGGTCAGCCGCGTCCCTGCCGGCACGCCCGTCAGCTACGGCGGCACCTGGCAGGCCCCCACCGAGCGGTGGTTGGGCACGGTCCCGCTGGGCTATGCCGACGGGGTGCCGCGCCACGCTAGCAATGCCGTACACGTGTGGGCGGCAGGCGCGCTGCGCCAGCAGGTGGGTCGGGTGTGCATGGACCAGTTCGTGATAGACCTGGGGCCGGTCACCGGCGGCGAGCCCCCAGCCGTCCCGGGGGATGAGGTGGTGCTGTTCGGCGCCGCCCCCGCCCCGAGCGCCGATGACTGGGCCGCCGCGTGCGGCACCATTGGCTACGAGATCGTGACCCGCGTGGGCGTGCGCGTGCCGCGCGTGGAGGAGGAAGAGTGAACGAATACGGACCCGTAGAGCTGGTGGACGCCCAGGCCACGCGCGCCTTTGGGGCCCGCCTGGCGCGGCTGGCCCGCCCGGGCGACCTGCTGGTGCTCTCCGGCCCGCTGGGTGCCGGCAAGACCACGCTGACCCAGGGCCTGGGGCAGGCGCTGGGGGTGCGCGGCCGCGTCTCTTCCCCCACGTTCATCATCGCCCGCGTCCACCCCGGCCCCACCCCGCTGGTGCACGTGGACGCCTACCGCATCACCTCCCTGGACGACCTGGAGACCCTGGACCTGGACGCCACCCTGGACGAGGCCGTCACCGTGGTGGAGTGGGGCAGCGGCAAGGTGGAGTCCCTGGCCGACTCGCGCCTGGAGATCACCCTTTCGCGCCCCGAGGGCGGCCTGGACCTGGGCGAGGACGGCGGGCGGGGCGCCGCGCCGGGCAGTGAGAGCGGCGAGAACGGTGAAGGCGGCGCGGGCGGCGACGCGGAGGCGGATGCGGAGCCGCTGGCCAGTTCCCGCTTCGTGCGGCTGCGCGGCTTTGGTCCGCGCTGGGAGAACGTCGACTTCTCGGTTTTGGAGGCGTGATGCGCGTTTTGGTGATCGATTCCTCTGCCGGTTCTCTGGCCGCGCTGGTGGACGTGGACGGCGGGCGCGCCGGCGTGCTCGCCCAGGCCACCAACGCCAGCCCCCGCCAGCACGCCGAGTCCTTGTCCCCGCTGGTACGCCAGGTGCTTGCTGAGGCCGGTACCAAGTTGGCCGACGTCGACCTCGTGGCCGTCGGTACGGGCCCCGCCCCCTACACGGGCCTGCGCGCCGGGATCGTCACGGCCAGGCTGCTGGCCAGCGCCGCCGGGGTGCCGGTGACCGGCGTGTGCCCGCTGGACGTGCTTGCCGTCCAGGCCTTCGCGGCCGGGGCGAGCGGGGAGGTGCTGGTGGCCACCGACGGGCGGCGCCGCGAGGTCTACTGGGCCACCTACCGGGCGGACGGGGACGACGTTGCGCGCGTGCACGAGCTGGCGGTGGAGACCCCGGCTGCCGTGTGGGCCTGGCTGGCCGGTGAGGGCGCGGGCGTGGCCGGGGTGACCGGCCCCGGCGTGGGCCTCTACGACCAGGCCCTGGAGGCGCGCGGGGAGCAGGCCGGGCAACTGGAGGCAGGTGCCTTCGCGCGCCTGGCGGCCGCCCGCTACGCGGCGGGCACGGTGGGCGGCCTGGAGCCGGCCTACCTGCGCCGCCCGGACATCCACGGCCAGTGAGTAGCTCCCTGGAGATAGTGCCGCTGGAGGCGCAGGACGCCGACGCGCTGGCCGTGATGGACCAGCTGCTGTTCGGGGCCGAGGCCTGGGGACCAGGAGCCTTCGAGAGCGAGCTGGCCAACCCCGACCGCACCTACCTGGGCCTGGTGGAGGGCGAGACCCTGTGGGGCTTTGGCGGGATCTCTCTGTGTGAGGACGCCGAGCTGATGACCATTGGGGTGCTGCCGCCCTGGCAGGGCAAGGGCCAGGCCGGGCGCTTGCTGGACGCGCTGCTGGAGGCCGCGCGGGCGGCCGGGTCGGTGCGCGTGCTGCTGGAGGTGCGCTCCCAGAACCAGGCGGCCCAGCGTCTCTACGCGTCGCGCGGCTTTACGCAGATCGCGGTGCGGAGGCGCTACTACCGGCTGCCCACGGACGACGCGTTGGTGATGGAAAAGCCGCTCTAGAGCCCAGCAGGGGCAGGGCGCCTACGAGTGCGCGCGGGGTGTCTGGCGCGTCCTGCTTGCGGCGGCGCGGCGGGGCCGGGCAGCAGTGGCGTGCACAGTGGGAGGGGTGGCCGGCGGCAGCGTCGCCCACGAGGCCACAAAGCGCGGGACTGGCCGCAACCACCGGCCCAGCCAGCAACACGTAGACAACTACCAACGCCCCAAAATCGGCGCGCACGGCAAGCGGAGCGGGGCAAAATGGGACTGCGCAAAGTGAACCTGGCCTCGCTGCCGACGTTGCAGAGCCAACTGTCAAAGGAGACGTAAGTGCGTGCCCTCCGCAAAACTGCGCCGGCCCCGGGGCTGGAGCTGTGCGAGATCCCCGAACCGATGGTCGGCTACGGGGAGGTCAAGATCCGCGTGCAGCGCGCCGGCCTGTGCGGCACGGACGTCCACCTCTACAACTGGGACGGCGGCGCGCCCGGCTCCCTCACCCCACCGCAGACCCTCGGGCACGAGTTCTGCGGGCAGATCGTGGAGGTGGGCCCGGGTGTGGTGGAGGGCTACGGCCCGGACGAGTTGCACGTGGGCCAGCGCGTCAGCGTCGAGGGGCACATCGTGTGCGGGCGCTGCCGCAACTGCCGGGCCGGACGGCGCCACATGTGCATCCGCACCATCGGCATCGGCGTGAACCGGGACGGCGGATTCGCCGACTACGTGGTGGTGCCGGCCCGCAACGTGTGGGTGCAGCCGGAGGAAATCGATGTAGAGCTGGGCGCCCTCTTTGACCCGCTGGGTAACGCCGTGCACTCCTGCCAGCCGCTGGAGCTGACCGGCCAGGACGTGCTCATCACCGGCGCGGGACCAATTGGGGTTATGTGCGTGGCCCTGGCCAAGCACGCCGGCGCCCGCAACATCGTTATCACAGACATGCAGGCAGATCGCCTGGAGCTGGCGCGCCGCGCCGGGGCCGACGCTGCCGTGGACATCACCACCGATTCGCTGGCCAGCGTGATGACCGCCCTGGATATCCGCGAGGGCTTCGACGCGGGCCTGGAGATGTCCGGGGCACCGGGTGGCCTGTCTACGCTGATCGATTCCTGCACCCACGGCGCCACCATCTCCCTGCTGGGGCTGCCCAAGGGGCCCTTCCCGGTGGAGTGGGGCAAGGTGATCACCTCGATGCTCACCATCAAGGGCATCTACGGGCGCGAAATGTTCGACACCTGGTATCTGGCCACCTACATGATGCAGACCTCGGCCCGCCTGCGGGAAACGGTGCGCTCCATCATCACCCACCGGTTTGCCCCCGAGGAATGGGAGGCCGCCTTCCAGGTGGCGGCCTCCGGGAGTGCCGGGAAGGTAATCATCGACTGGGAGCGCTAAGGAACGCCTAGCCGTACCCAGGCGCGGGCACCGCCCGCCCCCGCCACCCGAAACGAGCACAGGAGTAAACAGTGGACACCCTCACCCCGCAGCTGGAGCAGGCGTTGGAGCAGATCCGGGCCGCCGGGCTCTACAAGTCCGAGCGCAAGATCCTGGGCAAGCAGGGCCCGCGCGTGGAGACGTCCGCTGGGCAGTCCCTGAACTTCTGCGCCAACAACTACCTGGGCCTGGCCGGGGACCCGCGCCCCGCGCAGGCCGCCAAGGAGGCGCTGGATAGGTGGGGCTTTGGTCTGTCCTCCGTCCGTTTCATCTGCGGCACCCAGGACCAGCACCGCGCCCTGGAGCGGGAGATAGCCGCGTTCCTGGGTAAGGAAGACGCGATCCTGTTCTCCTCCTGCTTCGACGCCAACGGCGGTGTGTTCGAGGCGCTGTTCGGGGCGGGGGACGCGATCGTGTCCGACGAGCTCAACCACGCCTCCCTGATCGACGGCATCCGCCTGTGCAAGGCCGCCCGCTTCCGCTACCGCAACGCTGACCTGGCGGACCTGCGCGCCCAGCTGGAGGCCGCGCGCGACGGGGGAGCGCAGCAGGTGGTGATCGTCACCGACGGCGTGTTCTCCATGGACGGCTCCTACGCCCCGCTGCCCGGCATCTGCGACCTGGCGGAGGAGTTCGAGGCGCTGGTGCTGGTGGACGACTCCCACGCCACCGGTTTCGTGGGCCCCGGCGGGCGCGGCACCGCCGCCCTGTTCGGGGTGGAGGAGCGCGTGGACATCCTGACCGGCACCCTCGGCAAGGCGCTGGGAGGGGCCAGCGGCGGCTACGTGGCCGGCCCGGCCGCAGTGATCGACATGCTGCGGCAAAAGGCCCGCCCCTACCTGTTCTCTAACACCCTCGCCCCGGCGATCGTGGCCGGCTCCCGCGAGGCCTTGCGCCTGGCGGCGGGGGCCGACGCTGAACGCGACCACCTGGAGAAGATGGCCGCCCTGTTCCGTGGCCTGATGGAGCAGGCCGGCTTCGAGGTGCTGCCGGGCAGCCACCCGATCCACGCCGTCATGTTCCCCGGCGAGGACGGTGCCCGCCTGGCCGGCCAGATCGCCGCCAAGATGCTGGAGCTGGGTGTCTACGTCACCGCCTTCTCCTTCCCCGTCGTGCCGCGCGGCAAGGCCCGCATCCGCGTCCAGCTCTCCGCCGCGCACAGCGAGGACGACGTTCGCGCCTGCGTGAGCGCCTTCGAGGCCGCCCGCGCTGCGGTGAGCACCAGCTGAGGAGCGCACCGGCCGGTTGCGGGTCGGGCGCGCTCGCGGGGCGGTGGGGCGGCGACGTCGGACACCAAAGAAGGCCGGTACGGCGCCCAACCAAGGGGGCACAGGCCGCCGCGCAGGCAGGGCAGCGAGCCGGGCCTAACGGGCCGCACAAAGGGGGCGAGCCATTACCGGACGGGCCGGTAACTAAAATCGTGTCGTAATTCGCTTCACACCGGCTCTTTCTGACTAAAGGCAGGGGCGGCGTCTGGCCTCAAAACCCAGCAATCTAGCCAAAAACTCCCAAACCTCGCCCGGGTGCGCCATAAGTCCTAATAGGGCACGCGGCGGCTCGGTAGCGTTCGGCACGTGGCCAAGAAAGTAACTCCCCGTACCGCCGGACGCACCAACGTCGCGCTCAAGCGCACGATGGCCGTCACCGGCTTCCTGTTCATCTTCTTCATCCTGATGCACTCATACGGCAACCTGAAGATGTTCCTCGGCGAAGAGGCATTCGACGGGTACGCCCACTGGTTGCGCGACCCGCTGCCGCACATGATCCCGCCGGGCTGGTTCCTCTACGCCTTCCGGGCCCTGCTGCTGCTGGCACTCGTGGTCCACTTCTACGCCGCCTTCAAGATGTGGCACCTGGGTGCCAAGGCGCGCGGACGCGACCGCTACGTGGTGAAGAAGTCCATCTCTGCCTCCCCAGCCTCCCGCTACGCCCACCTCACCATGCGTTGGGGCGGCGTGGTGTTGGCCCTGTTCATCGTCGCCCACATCCTGCAGTTCACCACCCTGCACATCCAGTGGGGCGGCGACTACCTGGCAGAGGGAGTGGGCCCCTACGACCGCATGGTCATGGCCTTCCAGCTCTGGTGGGTCTGGGTCATCTACTTCATCGCCATCCTGGCCCTGAGCCTGCACATCTGGCACGGCGTGTGGAGCGCCATGCAGTCCATGGGGTGGGTGCGCAAGACCACCCTCGACGGCACCAAGCTGGTCGCCTCCCTGGCCGCCCTGGGCATCCTGGTCGGCTTCATGGCTCCCCCCACCGCCATCCTGCTTGGCTTTATTAAGTGAGGTTAGACGTGACTGAAGAACTGATCGACGGCCTGTACCGCGAGGGCGAGGCCCTAGTGGACGCCAAGTGCCCCACGGGCCCGCTGGCCGAGCGTTGGAGCAAGCGCAAGTTCGACGCGCGCCTGGTCAACCCCACCAACCGCCGCAAGCTCTCCGTCATCATGGTCGGTACCGGCCTGGCCGGCGGCGCCGCCGCAGCCTCCCTGGGCGAGATGGGCTACAACGTCAAGGCCTTCTTCTACCAGGACTCCGCCCGCCGCGCGCACTCCATCGCCGCGCAGGGTGGTATCAACGCCGCGAAGAACTACCGCAACGACAACGACTCCGTCTACCGCCTGTTCTACGACACGGTTAAGGGTGGCGACTTCCGCGCCCGCGAGTCCAACGTCTACCGCCTGGCTGAGGTCTCCGCCGCCATCATCGACCAGTGCGTGGCCCAGGGCGTGCCCTTCGCCCGCGAGTACGGTGGCCTGCTGGACAACCGCTCCTTCGGTGGTGTGCAGGTCTCCCGCACCTTCTACGCTCGTGGCCAGACAGGTCAGCAGCTGCTGATCGGCGCCTACCAGGCCCTGGAGCGCCAGGTCAACGCCGGCACCGTCAAGGAGTACAAGCGCCACGAGATGGTGGACCTGATCGTGGTGGACGGCCGCGCCCGCGGCATCGTTGCCCGCAACATGGTCACCGGCGAGATCGAGACGCACCTGGCCGACGCCGTGGTGCTGGCCACCGGTGGCTACGGCAACGTCTTCTTCCTGTCCACCAACGCGATGGGCTGCAACGGCACCGCCATCTGGCGTGCGCACCGCAAGGGCGCCTACTTCGGCAACCCCTGCTTCACGCAGATCCACCCCACCTGCATCCCCGTCTCCGGTGACTACCAGTCCAAGCTCACCCTGATGAGTGAGTCCCTGCGTAACGACGGCCGCATCTGGGTGCCCAAGAAGGCTGAGGACTGCTCCAAGGACCCGCGCGACATCGCCGAAGAGGACCGCGACTACTACCTGGAGCGCATCTACCCCGCGTTCGGAAACCTGGTGCCGCGTGACATCGCCTCCCGCCAGGCCAAGAACATGTGCGACGAGGGCCGTGGCGTTGGCCCCGGTGGCCTGGGCGTGTACCTGGACTTCGCCGATGCCATCGAGCGCCTGGGCCGCGACGCGGTCAGCGCCAAGTACGGCAACCTGTTCGACATGTACCAGCAGATCACCGGTGAGAACCCCTACGAGGTGCCCATGCGCATCTTCCCGGCGGTTCACTACACCATGGGTGGCCTGTGGGTGGACTACGACCTGCAGTCCACCATCCCCGGCCTGTACGTGACCGGTGAAGCCAACTTCTCCGACCACGGCGCCAACCGCCTGGGTGCCTCCGCCCTCATGCAGGGCCTGGCCGACGGCTACTTCGTGTTGCCCAACACGATCAACGACTACCTGGCCGACGGCCCGTTCGAGAAGATCGACGAGTCCCACCCGGAGGTCGTTGCCACGCTGCGTGACGCCCAGGAGCGCTTCGACAAGCTCCTGTCCATCAACGGCGAGCGCTCCGTGGACTCCTTCCACAAGGAGCTGGGCCACATCATGTGGGAGTACTGCGGTATGGCCCGCGACGAGGAGGGCCTGAAGAAGGCAATCGTCGAGATTCGCAAGCTGCGCGAGGAGTTCTGGCGCAACGTGCGCGTGCCGGGCACCGGCAACCAGCTCAACCAGTCCCTGGAGAAGGCCGGCCGCGTGGCCGACTTCCTGGAGCTGGGCGAGCTCATGTGCATCGACGCCCTGCACCGCCGCGAGTCCTGCGGTGGCCACTTCCGGACCGAGTCCCAGACTGAGGAAGGCGAGGCCATGCGTCACGACGACCAGTTCGCCTACGTGGCGGCCTGGGAGTTTGGCGGCGACGGGCAGGCGCCCATCTTGCACAAGGAAGACCTCGTTTACGAGTACGTCGAGATGAAGCAGCGGAGCTACAAGTGAACATCAACCTTCGAATCTGGCGACAGAACGGCCCGGACGCCAAGGGCGCCATCCACGAGTACCAGCTCAAGGGCATCTCTGACCACATGTCCTTCCTGGAGATGCTGGATGTACTCAACGAGGAGCTGTTTGCGAAGGGCGAGGAGCCGATCGCATTCGACTCCGACTGCCGCGAGGGCATTTGTGGCCAGTGTGGTGTGGTGATCGACGGTCTGGCCCACGGCCCGCTGCGCACCACCACCTGCCAGCTGCACATGCGCTCCTTCAAGGACGGCGACACCATCACGATCGAGCCGTGGCGTTCCACCGCGTTCCCGATCATCAAGGACCTGGTGGTTGACCGCACCGCCTTCGACCGGATCATCCGCGCCGGTGGCTACATCTCCGTCAACACGGGTGCCGCGCCGGACGCGCACGCCACCCCGGTGCCCAAGCCGCACGCCGAGCGCTCCTTCGAGGCCGCCGCGTGCATCGGTTGCGGTGCCTGCGTGGCCGCGTGCCCCAACGCCTCCGCCATGCTCTTCACGGCAGCGAAGATCACCCACCTGGGTCTGCTGCCGCAGGGCAAGCCGGAGCGCATGGCCCGCGTGGTATCCATGCTGAACCAGCACGACGAGGAAGGCTTCGGTGGCTGCACCAACATTGGTGAGTGCGCCGCGGTCTGCCCCAAGTCCGTGCCGCTGGAGACCATCTCCATGCTCAACCGTGAGCTGGGCCGCGCCCGCTGGGCCGGCGTGCGCGTCTGAGCTGGAATGCCGCGTCAGGGGCGGCGGGTTCGCGTGAGCGGGCCCGCCGCCCCGGCGTTTTTCCGGGGAGGCTGGACAGCGCTAGGCTGGAGGGTGTGGAACCCTTGATCCTTGGCATTGAATCCACCTGCGACGAGACGGGTGTGGCCCTGGTGCGCGGCCGCACCCTGCTGGCCGACGTCACCGCCACCTCCATGGAGGAGCACGCCCGCTACGGCGGCATCATCCCGGAGATCGCCTCCCGCGCCCACCTGGAGGCCATCGAGCCCACCCTGAACGAGGCCCTGGAGCGGGCCGAGGTGAACCTGGCGGACGTGGACGCCATCGCGGTGGCCGCCGGTCCCGGCCTGATCGGTTCCCTCACTGTGGGCGTGTGCGCCGCCAAGGCCCTGGCCCTTGCCCTGGACAAGCCGCTTTTCGGCGTGAACCACGTGCTGGGCCACCTGGCCGTGGACGAGCTGGTGGACGGGGAGATCCCGCCCGGCTCTATTGGCTTGATCGTGTCCGGCGGGCACACCAACCTGCTGCACTTGAAGGACATGGCCCGCGACGTCGTGGAGCTGGGCGGCACCTTGGACGACGCTGCCGGTGAGGCCTTCGACAAGGTGGGCCGCCTGCTTGGCCTGCCCTACCCGGGCGGCCCGCACGTGGACCGCCTGGCCCGCGAGGGCGACAAGCAGGCCATCCGCTTCCCGCGTGGCCTGTCCACCGGCAAGCACGTGGCCGCCCACCCCTACGACTTCTCCTTCTCCGGCCTGAAGACCGCCGTGGCCCGCCACATCGAGGCCCTGGAGGCCAAGGGGCAGGAGCTGCCTGTGCAGGACATCTGCGCCGGCTTCTCAGAGGCCGTCAACGAGGTCCTGGTGGACAAGGCCTTCGCCGCCGTCAAGGCCTTCGACGCCCCGGCGCTGATCGTGGGCGGCGGCTTCTCCGCCAACTCCCGTCTGCGCGAGCTGCTCAAGGCCGGTCAGGAGAAGTACGGCGTGGAGGTGCGCTTCCCGCCGCTGAAGTACTGCACGGACAACGGCGCCCAGATCGCCGCGCTCGGCTCCATCCTGGCCCGCGCCGGCGTGGAGCCCAGCCCGGCCGACTTCGCCCCGGACTCCTCCCTACCGCTCTCCCAGGCCAGCCTGCTGCCCTAGGCCGAAGTGGTGTAGGGCGTAACCCGTATCCGGCGGCTGCCCGGGCGCTGGCTGGCGTGCCGGCACTACGACTGCTCACCCGCCAGTTCCTGCGCTCGCGCCAGCAGTGCGGCGAATCCCGGTGTTTCTGGGGATTGGGTGGATGCTGCGGTTAGGTTGGCCAGGATTTGTTGACGGTCGTATCGGTCTGCGCGGTTCCATGCGGTTTCCAGGAGCGTGGTTGCCTGGCCTGGGTTGTTGCCTTGGTGTGCGGTGGCGAGGGCTGCGGCGAAGGTGCCGTAGTGAGTGCGTTCGAGCTCGGGTAGGCGGGTTAGCGCGAGGGCTTGGGACTGCCAGTTCTTGTTCTTGAAGAGGATTTCGAGGGCGTCTGCGGCGTCGTCGATTGAACCGAGTAGCGCGGCCACTAGGTGGGGTTCACAGAGGTCGCTGAGCGTGAGTGCGGTTTCCAGTTCGGTGTGGGCGGGGCGATTCAGGTGTTGCTCGGCGAGTACCAAGACGGTGTCGCGGAGCTGGGGGGTTTGGAGGTTTTGTTGCTCCACGGGGGCAGGGGCGTCGTTGGGGGTGTTATAGGTGTGTAGGAAGGTGGGGATGGTGTTGGTTGTTTGTGCGGTTTGCCAGGCAATAAGGATCTGGTGCGCTCGGTTGAGGGCGCGCAACTCGTTGGTGACTGCCTTGATGCCTCTGGCGGCGATCTCTTCTATACACGCAGAGAGCAGTGCAATGGCAGGGATGTCTACATAGAGTTTTGCGAGCGCTTTTAGGGTGAAGACGTCTTGGCTGTTTGGCGCGGGCCAGTCTGATTCGAGTGTTTCTGCTCTTTCCTCGAGGTCCTGGGTGTTGTTCCAGCGGGCTAGCTTTTGTGTCTGTTCTTCGGTTGGGGTGACCCGCGCCCAATCTGGCAGGCGTGAGGAGGTGGCTTCGTGGTTGTGGATCTCGGCGGCTATTGCGCGGCGGGTTGGGCCCAGCATGTCGGGTTGGTCGTGTTTGTCCGCTTCGAGGGCGGCGGCTACCAGGTCCGTAGTAGCGGTGCTTTCGTCCCATCGTGCCCTGACGAGCAGAAGTTGCGCCCGGACGGACGGTGGTAGCTGGTCCGCTGCTGGCGTGAATACGTTGCGAGCATCGTTGTTTCGGCCTAGTTCTCGCAACTCGTTAGCGAGGAAACGAGTGGTCGAGATTAGCTGAGGGGTGAAGACCTGGGGATAGTCGGCGGTTAGCTCGCGGTAGAGGTCGGCTGCTTCCTGAATGGTGGTTAGTGCGGCTGGGTGGTTGCCGGTCTCGGCTAGGCGGGCCGCGAGGTTGTTGAGCGCCATGGCGAGGCCCGGTGTGTATGCGGCGGGGTTATGGGCGGCTAGCTGGCGGTAGAGGTCGACTGCTTCCTGAATGGTGGTTAGTGCGGCTGGCCGGTTGCCGGTCTCGGCCAGGAAGTTGCCGAGGTTGTTGAGCGCCATGGCGAGGTCGGGGTTGTATGCGGCGGGGTTTTGGGCCGCTAGCTCGCGGTAGAGGTCGACTGCGTCCTGAGCGGTGGTTAGTGCGGCTGGGTGATTGCCGGTCTCGGCTAGGCGGGCCGCGAGGTTGTTGAGGGCTCTGGCGAGGCCCGGTGTGTACGCGGCGGGGTTTTGGGCGGCTAGCTCGCGGCGAATGGCTACTGCTTCCTGAATGGTGGTGAGTGCGGCTGGGTGGTCGCCGGTCTCGGCTAGCCGGTTGGCGAGGTTGTTGAGCGCTCTGGCGAGGCCCGGTGTGTATGCGGCGGGGTTTTGAGCGGCTAGCTCGCGGTAGAGGTCGACTGCTTCCTGAGCGGTGGTGAGTGCGGCTGGGTGGTTGCCGGTCTCGGCTAGGAAGTTAGCGAGGTTGGTGAGCGCTCCGGCGAGGCCCGGTGTGTATGCGGCGGGGTTTTGGGCGGCTAGCTTCCGGTAGAGGTCGGCTGCTTCCTGAATGGTGGTGAGTGCGGCTGGGTGGTCGCCGGTCTCGGCTAGGCGGTTGGCGAGGTTGTTGAGGGAGGCAGCGAGGTTGGGGTTGTGTGCGGTGGGGTTTTGGGCGGCTAGCTCGCGGCGGATGGCTACTGCTTCCTGAATGGTGGTGAGTGCGGCTGGGTGGTTGCCGGTCTCGGCTAGGTGGTTGGCGAGGTTGTTGAGCGCTCCGGCGAGGTCGGGGTTGTATGCGGCGGGGGTTTGGGCGGCTAGCTCGCGGCGGATGGCTACTGCTTCCTGAATGGTGGTGAGTGCGGCTGGGTGGTTGCCGGTCTCGGCTAGGCGGTTGGCGAGGTTGTTGAGCGCCATGGCGAGGTCGGGGTTGTATGCGGCGGGGGTTTGGGCCGCTAGCTCGCGGTAGAGGTCGACTGCGTCCTGAATGGTGGTTAGTGCGGCTTGGTGGTCGCCGGTCTCGGCTAGGAAGGTCGCGAGGTTGTTGAGCGCCATGGCGAGGCCCGGTGTGTACGCGGCGGGGTTTTGGGCGGCTAGCTCGCGGCGAATGGCTACTGCTTCCTGAATGGTGGTTAGTGCGGCTGGCCGGTTGCCGGTCTCGGCTAGCCGGTTGGCGAGGTTGTTGAGCGCTCTGGCGAGGCCCGGTGTGTGTGCGGCGGGGTTTTGGGCCGCTAGCTCGCGGTAGAGGTCGACTGCGTCCTGAGCGGTGGTTAGTGCGGCTGGGTGATTGCCGGTCTCGGCTAGCCGGTTGGCGAGGTTGTTGAGCGCCATGGCGAGGTCGGGGTTGTATGCGGCGGGGTTTTGGGCGGCTAGCTTCCGGTAGAGGTCGGCTGCTTCCTGAATGGTGGTGAGTGCGGCTGGGTGGTCGCCGGTCTCGGCTAGCCGGTTGGCGAGGTTGTTGAGCGCCATGGCGAGGTCGGGGTTGTATGCGGCGGGGTTTTGAGCGGCTAGCTCGCGGCGGATGGCTACTGCTTCCTGAATGGTGGTGAGTGCGGCTGGGTGGTTGCCGGTCTCGGCTAGGTGGTTGGCGAGGTTGTTGAGGGAGGCAGCGAGGTTGGGGTTGTGTGCGGTGGGGTTTTGGGCGGCTAGCTCGCGGCGGATGGCGACTGCTTCCTGAATGGTGGTGAGTGCGGCTGGGTGGTTGCCGGTCTCGGCTAGGCGGTTGGCGAGGTTGTTGAGCGCCATGGCGAGGTTTGGGTTGTGTGCGGTGGGGTTTTGGGCGGCTAGCTCGCGGTAGAGGTCGACTGCTTCCTGAATGGTGGTGAGTGCGGCTTGGTGGTCGCCGGTCTCGGCTAGGAAGGTCGCGAGGTTGCTGAGCGCCATGGCGAGGCCCGGTGTGTATGCGGCGGGGTTTTGGGTGGCTAGCTTCCGGTAGATGCCGGCTGCTTCCTGAGCGGTGGTTAGTGCGGCTGGCTGGTTGCCGGTTTCTGCTAGCCGACCCGCGAGGTTGTTGAGCCGTGCTGCGTGTTGGGCGGGAGTTTGGCCTGGCTGGTCGGTGAGTTTTTGGGCGATCTGGAGGGCGACTTGGCGTAGCCAGGAGTGCCCAAGGGGGATGGCGTTGAGGATTGTTTCTACTGGGAGGTCGGCGTTGTTTTCGACGAGTGTCTGAAGGGCGGTGGCAAACGGGCCGCCTTGGGTCAGGGCGGTTTCGAATGCTGCTTTCCACATGTGGGGGCGGTAGTGCAGGCATGCTTCGGCCAGTTCCGTGGCCGCTACCGAATAGGCGGTGGAGAGCCGTGTGATGGTTTGGCAGGCGTTGCTTGCCTGGGCTTTTGAATTGGTGCGGAGGGCTTCTTCTTGCTCGGTGACTAGACGCGGTTGAACCGTGTTTCGATTCTTGTTTTGGGGTTGGTGTGGAAGTATTTGGTTCAGGAGAGTCGGCTCTGACGTGAAGACGTCGCTTACTAGGTAGTCTGCGATTGGGTCGGGTTCGAAGCGGACTTGGTTGCCTTCGCGAGTAGGGATGAGTACCGTGGTGAGGAGTTCTGCAAACTTGGTTCGCTCCTGGTGATTATGCTCCCATTCGGGCAACCTGCTCAGAACGTCTTCCAGGTGACCCGTCGTTGGGGCGAGCAAAGCGACTGTAGCTGCAGCATGCTTGAGAGAGATCTTGCTGGCATTGCTGAGTGAGTCGTGTTTCTGCCAGCGTGCTAACTCTAGATCCAGAATTCTTTGGAAGAGTGTCGTCTGGATCTTGTCTGTACCCGCAGCATCTTCGCTATTGTCTGCACTACGCTCTTTGGCAGTACTAGAGATGGGCGTTTGTCCCACCGCCTCGAGTAGTGCATGCAAAGTTACAGTCAGAGCGGAGGCTCCGTCGAAAACATGTGCGGGTATCTCAGTTGTAGATTCAGAAAGATCTGTCGAAGTGGTTGGGGCGTCGTATGTGCTTTTGTGAAGAGTTTCGGCGAATGCTTTGAGGGCTCTGCGGTAGAGAAAACTGGATTCTCGATATGGGCCGAGTTTGTCGGTCTTGTGGATATTCCTAATACTGGGGTTGTCCTGAAGGATGTTGTGTTCGATTGCGTCCCACCAGGAGGTTACTGAGCGTCCCGCTAGTAGAAGCCTGGTGGGTGCTGATCTCTGATTCAAAGCACGCATGATGCGTGCGATCTGGTCCTGGTTGTACTTCTCGGCATAGTCCACTACCAGCAGCAGCTCGGTGCCCAGCTCCTTCAGGCCGTCTAGATCTTGGTCAGTCAGCGGAGTGGTTTGGGTGGTGAAGCCAGTAACCCATCCCAAAGAGCCCATGTCCTTGCATAGTTCGGCTGCAAGGCGGGTTTTGCCGGCACCGCCTGGTCCTTCGAGCAGAGCAATGGAGAAATCCGCTTTGCTGGCTGAGCCGATTGGTGCGCTCGGTGTGGAGGCCCATTCGCGTAGTGCTGTGTAGTGGGTGTTCTTGCAGTAGGGCACCACTCCGTGTCTGGAATTGAGAAGTTGAAGCGGGCTGGGATCATCGGGTAGTGCCGTGAATGCGGGGGCGAGGGCGTCTGCGGCCTTTAAGACGCTGGGCACGTTGGCGTCTGGGGCGCGTTGGGCGGCGATGGCGCCGACGTCTATGCAGACCTCCCATTCCCATTGGCCGTTGGGGTCGGCGTAGCTGGCTCCGAACTCTAGGGCCTGGGACCAAGTCGCTTGGCGTTCGGTGGCTTGTTGGACGTCGATGGCCAGCCAGTTGGCACTGAGATCGCCGGGTTTCTGTGCGGTCAACAGGGGGCGGTTGCTGCCCTCTAGGTCTTTGGAGTTGTCGGTGAAGTATGGGGCTTGGATCACGGGCAGGCAGCCGCCCTCCCAAGTCTTGTCGACCGGGATGAGCACGATGGCGTGCCGGTGTTGTCCTTGCCTGATGACCAGAATGAGAGGGTGGAGCCTGGCATCCAAAGCCGCGCATGCGAATGCGGCGCACAGGTCCACGCACGTCCCGCGTCGTTGGGAGACAACCTCGTTCAACGGGCGGATCTTCTGTTTCCCAGGATGGCTCTCAGGCGGCTCCCAGTCGTAAGCAAGCTTGAGCTGTTGGAAAGCGTCAAAGACCCGCCAGGCCTTGGCCTGAACATTGCCTCCTACTGAAACCGGGAAACGCTGCCCCTCAAACCCGGACACCAATAGCCGCAACCAGCCAGGAAAAACGGCCTCACCAATACCAGCCGGGTCGTTAACAGAATCCCAAATCATGCTTCACTCGCTGAAGACAGGGAGCCGATAAATGTGTTCACCTCAAGGGGGTTGTGGCTCGGGTGCCATTGGTGTCTCACAGAAACTCTGTGAATTCCTGTCCGGAGCGGAGGTAAATTTGCTATCCAGCCTGTAGAGGTAGGGGTGGTAGAAACTCTCATTCCGCCTATTCTCACTATCGGACTATTCTTTGATGGCGGGATGTGCTCCGGTGTTGAAACTGATATTTCAATATTGGAAGGGTTGGCGCTATTGATTACGTCGGCGAAGTCCAGTATCAAATGGGGAGTGGGTTGTTTGGTGGTGTCGCCTCTTATCGGCAGGATATTATCGGATTTGCGTAGAAAGTCCTCGGATAGATACAGGTCTGTGTGTGAGCCTGAAACTCGGTGAGAGGCATCGTTTCCCCGGAGTGCGAAGCTAGGTAGGGCGGAGCAGGTTGCTACAGTTCCGTCCCCACCCTGCAGTTCGTGCGGAAGGTCGTCTGGTTCTCTGCTAGTCACTTTCAGCGTCTGCCTTGACACTTCAAGTTCGTGGATTGTTCGCCTACTTTGGGAGTAGTAGTAGGTGAAAGGCAAGGTCTGCCCGGCATCCTGCCTACGCTGTAGTTCCTGAAAGAGGAGTGTGTTCTTTTCGTGTGCGTCACGCGCACGCGCTTTGTAATTGCTGATTGACTCTGTTGCTTGGATGCTGAGTTCATGTGGTAGGATGAAGTTGCTCCCGTTCCTGATGGTGGGCCAGTGGGGCAATAGGTCGAACCCTGAGTCCCATTCCCTCATTACTTCGGTGGCTTTGTCCCAGCGGAGTTTGGCTAGTTTGAAGCCATTGAGCATGTGGTCCAGAGTTGCGCCGGCGCCATTAAATGGCGTGCCGAAAGTTGAAATAGCATCGACTAAGATACCTTCGCTCAGAAATGCGTACCAGTGAGCTGCGATCAAGCCTCCCATGGAATGTGCGTAGATCCTTACGTGGCGGCCGTCAAAGTGGCGTCTTATCATTTTGTTGAGCTCGAAGGCTATTGTGCTAACTGATTTGCGGAAGTCGTAGGCAAATGCAATTAGATCCGGGGTGTCTGCAGAATTCAAGTCGACTGTGTTTGCGGCTTTGCTGTCCGGGATTCCCCACATCTGCTTGATGCGATTTATAAATTCCTTGTATCCTGGGATGATTCGCATGCCGAAGAGGGAAATCTCCTCGATGGGTTTGGTTGCGATTAGCTCGTTCTCAATGCGGAGTCCGTCTGGGAAAAGCAGTGGCTTGGGGGAGTGGGCGTTGTAAACTGTTCGACCTTGCTGGTCAACGAGCACGCTTCCGAGAACGCCAGGTATGACGACTATTAGCGGAGGGCGTGTGGTGTGTTGCGATGATTGCTGGTGTGCGTAGTTCGTTGGGCTTTGCATTTGGGTGTCGCTAGTGTTTCTCGTCGATTTAAAGGCAAATGGCTGTATCTATGGCAGGGGTGGGCGTCGTATTGTTGAATGACTACCTGCTGCGTTTTGCGTTTGATCCGGACTTGGCATCGAGTAGCGGGGTTGTCGGAAAGTGTGCTCCCTATCTGTGCTCCTGGCCTAGTTCTGATGCTCTGGTAATGAGCGCGGCGAATCCTGGTGTTTCTGGGGATTGGCTGGTTGCTGCGGTTAGGTTGGCCAGGATTTGTTGACGGTCGTATCGGTCTGCGCGGTTCCACGCGGTTTCCAGGAGTGTGGTTGCCTGGTCTGGGTTGTTGTCTTGGTGCGCGGTGGCGAGGGCTGCGGCGAAGGTGCCGTAGTGGGTGCGCTCCAGTTCGGGTAGGCGGGTTAGCGCGAGGGCTTGGGCGCGCCAGTTTTTGTTCTTGAAGAGGATTTCGAGGGCGTCTGCGGCGTCGTTGATTGAGCCGAGTAGCGCGGCCGTTAGGTGGGGTTCACAGAGGTCGCTGAGTGTGAGTGCGGTTTCCAGTTCGGTGTGGGCGTCTGGATTCAGGTGTTGTTCGGCTAGTGCCAAGAGGGCGTCTCGGATTTGGGGTGTTTGGAGGTTTTGCTGCTCCACGGGGACAGGAGCGTCGTTGGGGGTGTGTTGGGGGGTGTTGTAGGTCTGAAGGAAGGCGGGGATGGTGTCGGTAATTTGTGCGGTTTGCCAGGCAGCAAGGATCTGGTGCGCTCGGTTGAGGGTTCGCAGTTCGTTGGTGACTGCGTTGATGCCTCTGGCAGCGATCTCCTCGACAAAGACGGAGAGCGATGCGATGTCGGGGATGTCTACATAGAGTTTGGCGATCGTTTTTAGGGTAGAGACGTCGTGGCTGGTTGGCTCGGGCCAGTCTGATTCGAGTGTTTCTGCTCTTTCCTCGAGGTCCTGGGTGTTGTTCCAGCGGGCTAGCTTTTGCTCGTGTTCGATGGTGGGGGCCGCGTGAGCCCAATCGGGCAGGCTCGGGGAGCTTATTCCGTGTTTGCGGATGGCGGTGGCGACCGCGCGGCGGGTTGGGCCCAGCATGGTGGGGTGGTCGTGCATATCTGCTTCGAGGGCGGCGGCTACCAGGTCAGTAGGAGCGGTGCTTTCGTCCCATCGTGCCCTGACGAGCAATAGTTGTGCCTGTACGGAGGGTGGTAGCTGGTCCGCTACTGGCGTGAATACGTTGCGAGCATCGTTGTTTCGGCCTAGTTCTCGCAACTCGTTAGCGAGAAAAAGAGTGGTCGAGATTAGCTGAGGGGTGAAGACCTGGGGATAGGTGGCGGCTAGCCTGCGGCGGATGGCGACTGCTTCCTGAATGGTGGTTAGTGCTGCTTGGTGGTTGCCGGTGGCGGCTAGGCGGGCCGCGAGGTTGTTGAGCGCTCTGGCGAGGCTCGGTGTGTATGCGGCGGGGTTTTGGGTGGCTAGCTTCCGGTAGAGGTCGGCTGAGTCCTGGGCGGTGGTGAGTGCGGCTGGGTGGTTGCCGGTGGCGGCTAGGCGGTTGCCGAGGTTGTTGAGCGCTCCGGCGAGGCCCGGTGTGTATGCGGCGGGGTTTTGGGCGGCTAGCTGGCGGTAGAGGTCGGCTGCGTCCTGGGCGGTGGTGAGTGCGGCTGGGTGGTTGCCGGTCTCGGCTAGGAGGTTGCCGAGGTTGTTGAGCGCTCCGGCGAGGCTCGGTGTGTATGCGGCGGGGTTTTGGGCGGCTAGCTGGCGGTAGAGGTCGGCTGCGTCCTGGGCGGTGGTGAGTGCGGCTGGGTGGTTGCCGGTCTCGGCTAGGAGGTTGCCGAGGTTGTTGAGCGCTCCGGCGAGGCTCGGTGTGTATGCGGCGGGGTTATGGGCGGCTAGCTGGCGGTAGAGGCCGGCTGCTTCCTGAGCGGTGGTGAGTGCTGCTGGGTGGTTGCCGGTGGCGGCTAGGCGGGCCGCGAGGTTGTTGAGCGCTCCGGCGAGGCTCGGTGTGTATGCGGCGGGGTTTTGGGCGGCTAGCTTCCGGTAGAGGCCGGCTGCTTCCTGGGCGGTGGTGAGTGCGGCTGGGTGGTTGCCGGTCTCGGCTAGGTGGGCCGCGAGGTTGTTGAGCGCTCCGGCGAGGCTCGGTGTGTATGCGGCGGGGTTTTGGGCGGCTAGCTTCCGGCAGAGGTCGGTTGCTTCCTGAGCGGTGGTGAGTGCTGCTGGGTGGTTGCCGGTCTCGGCTAGGTGGGCCGCGAGGTTGTTGAGCGCTCCGGCGAGGCTCGGTGTGTATGCGGCGGGGTTTTGGGCGGCTAGCCTGCGGCGGATGGCGACTGCTTCCTGAGCGGTGGTTAGTGCTGCTTGGTGGTTGCCGGTGGCGGCTAGGCGGGCCGCGAGGTTGTTGAGCGCTCTGGCGAGGCTCGGTGTGTATGCGGCGGGGTTTTGGGTGGCTAGCTTCCGGTAGAGGTCGGCTGCGTCCTGGGCGGTGGTGAGTGCTGCTAGGTGGTTGCCGGTCTCGGCTAGGCGGTTGCCGAGGTTGTTGAGCGCTCTGGCGAGGCCCGGTGTGTATGCGGCGGGGTTTTGGGCGGCTAGCTGGCGGTAGAGGTCGGCTGCTTCCTGAATGGTGGTTAGTGCGGCTGGGTGGTTGCCGGTCTCGGCTAGGTCGGCCGCGAGGTTGTTAAGCGCCATGGCGAGGCTCGGTGTGTATGCGGCGGGGTTTTGGGCGGCTAGCTGGCGGTAGAGGTCGACTGCTTCCTGGGCGGTGGTGAGTGCTGCTTGGTGGTTGCCGGTCTCGGCTACGTGGGCCGCGAGGTTGTTGAGCGCTCCGGCGAGGTCGGGGTTGTATGCGGCGGGGTTTTGGGTGGCTAGCTTCCGGTAGAGGTCGACTGCTTCCTGAATGGTGGTGAGTGCGGCTGGGTGGTTGCCGGTCTCGGCTAGGCGGGCCGCGAGGTTGTTGAGCGATCCAGCGAGGTCGGGGTTGTATGCGGCGGGGTTTTGGGTGGCTAGCTTCCGGTAGAGGCCGGCTGCTTCCTGAGCGGTGGTGAGTGCGGTTGGGTGGTTGCCGGTCTCGGCTAGGCGGACCGCGAGGTTGTCAAGCGCCATGGCGAGGTCGGGGTTGTATGCGGCGGGGTTTTGGGCGGCTAGCTCGCGGTAGAGGCCGGCTGCTTCCTGAGCGGTGGTTAGTGCGGCTTGGTGGTTGCCGGTCTCGGCTTGGCGGGCCGCGAGGTTGTTAAGCGCTCCGGCGAGGCTCGGTGTGTATGCGGCGGGGTTTTGGACGGCTAGCTTCCGGTAGAGGTCGACTGCTTCCTGAATGGTGGTTAGTGCGGCTGGGTGGTTGCCGGTCTCGGCTTGGCGGACCGCGAGGTTGTTAAGCGCCATGGCGAGGCCCGGTGTGTATGCGGCGGGGGTTTGGGCGGCTAGCTTCCGGTAGAGGTCGGCTGCTTCCTGAGCGGTGGTGAGTGCGGCTGGGTGGTTGCCGGTCTCGGCTAGGTGGGTCGCGAGGTTGTAGAGCCGTGCTGCGTGTTGGGCGGGAGTTTGGCCTGGCTGGTAGGTGAGTCTTTGGGCTATCTGCAAGGCGAGTTGGCGTAGCCAGGAGTGCCCAAGGGGGATGGCGTTGAGGATTGTTTCTAGTGGGAGGTCGGCGTTGTTTTCGACGAGTGTCTGAAGGGCGGTGACAAACGGGCCGCCTTGGGCCAGTGCGGTTTCAAAAGCGGCCTGCCACATGTGGGGGCGGTAGGTCAGGCAGTTGGCTGCCAGGCGGGTGGCTGTTTCGGAGTGGCTGGTTGTTAGGCGGGTGAGGGTTTCGCACGCGTTGCGTTCCTGGGCTGCCGTTTCCCCAGAGATAAGGGCAGGAGTGGCTGCTGGGGTGTCTGTGGGTGTTAGCGGTGGCTGGGGGAGTACCTGGTTGAGGAGCTCGGTGTCGCCGTCAAAGATGGTGGCGATGAGGTGGTCTGCGATGGGGTCTGGTTGCAGTCGTATGGACTGGCCGTGGGGCGTGGGAAGGAGCGCGGTGGTGAGCAGCTCGGCAAAGTTGCCGCGTTCAAGGTGGGCGTCTTTCCACTCAGGCAGGCGGGATAGCACTTTATCTACCTGAGCACTTGTGGGGGAGAGCAGGGATAGTACGGCTGTTGCTCTGCCGAGGTGGGTGACGCTGATGCGGGAAAGAGCGGGGTGCTTTTGCCACCGCGCGAACTCTGCTTTCAAGACGCGCTCGTAGAGGGTGACGGTGGTAGCAGGCGTGTTGCTGGCCGCGTTGGCGTGGGTGTTTAGCGTGGTGAGGAGCGCGTGCAGGATGATGGTTAGGGCCGTGGCGTTGGCAAGGCTTTCGGGCTCTTGGGTGACGCTAGTTCGTGTCTGCTCGCTGCCGTAGGGGCTGAAGGCGGCAACTGCTCTGTGGTACAGCAGACTGGAGTCCTGGTAGGTACCAAGGGGATCGGGGTGGTGGGTGGGAGCCAGGGTGGGGTTGTCGCGGGTGAACTCTTCTTGGCTGTTTTCCCACCAGATGCTCACCGAGCGGCCGGCCAGGATTATGCGAGTGGGGGCCGAGCGTTGGTTTAGGTGGCGCAGGATGCGGGCGATCTCGGCTTCGCGGTACCTTTCGGCGTCGTCTACCACTAGCAGTAGTTCGGTGCCGAGTTCTTGCAGGGCGCGCAGTTCTTCGTCCGTGAGGGGGGTCGTTTGGGAAGTGAAGCCGGTAACCCAGCCCAGGGAGGCAAGGTCGTGGCATAGTTCTGCCGCCAGGCGAGTCTTGCCCGAGCCGCCCGTGCCTTCCAGGAGTGCGATAGCAAAGTCGCTGTTTGCGGTGTTAGAAGACCGTGAGGGCAGGACCCATTCGCGTAGGGCGGTGTAGTGGTTGTTCTTGCAGTATGGAACGATCCCGTAGAGCGGGGAGAGTAACTGCAAAGGACTGGGATCATCAGGCAGGGCCGTGAATGCAGGGGCGAGGGCGTCTGCGGCCTTTAAGACGCTGGGCACGTTGGCGTCTGGGGCGCGTTGGGCGGCGATGGCGCCGACGTCTATGCAGACGTCCCATTCCCATTGGCCGTTGGGGTCGGCGTAGCTGGCTCCGAACTCTAGGGCCTGGGACCAAGTCGCTTGGCGTTCGGTGGCTTGTTGGACGTCGATGGCCAGCCAGTTGGCACTGAGGTCACCGGGTTTCTGTGCGGTCAACAGGGGGCGGTTGCTGCCCTCTAGGTCTTTGGAGTTGTCGGTGAAGTATGGGGCTTGGATCACGGGCAGGCAGCCGCCCTCCCAAGTCTTGTCGACCGGGATGAGCACGATGGCGTGCCGGTGTTGTCCTTGCCTGATGACCAGAATGAGAGGGTGGAGCCTGGCATCCAAAGCCGCGCATGCGAATGCGGTGCACAGGTCCACGCACGTCCCGCGTCGTTGGGAGACAACCTCGTTCAACGGGCGGATCTTCTGTTTCCCAGGATGGCTCTCAGGCGGCTCCCAGTCGTAAGCAAGCTTGAGCTGTTGGAAAGCGTCAAAGACCCGCCGGGCCTTGGCCTGAACATTGCCTCCTACTGAAACCGGGAAACGCTGCCCCTCAAACCCGGACACCAATAGCCGCAACCAGCCAGGAAAAACGGCCTCACCAATACCAGCCGGGTCGTTAACAGAATCCCAAATCATTCCTCGCTGCCGTTCTCCTTGAAGGGGCTTGGCAAGGACCGGTGTGGCGACCGCGTTAGGGGGAGCTCAGTAGCCAAACTGGCGGCGTCCTTGCCGGGCGTGGTTTTCACATTAGCGCCGTTTTGCTGATTTGAGTAGACAGTGTCCAGGTGAGAGCGGCAGGAAAACGAAGCCCTTTCGGTGGACGCTTAGATACGTAGCGCTTGCCCAGCCCGGCCGACTTCGCTCCCGACTCCTCCTTACCGCTCTCTCAGGACAGCATGCAGCCGTAACCCGTAACCCGTAGCCCGCCGCCCCTAGCCGGCCAGCTCCACCGCGCCGATCCTGGCGGCGAGCGTGACCGGGTCGCTGTCCTGCCCGGTGTCTGCGGTCAGCTTGAGATCGTGCAGCCCCTTCGGCAGGCCGGGCAGCTGGAACACCCACCGCTCGCCGTCCCTCTCGGCGCTCACGCGCTGGTTGCCGATGGAGCCGCCCATGGCGCGTACCTCCAGGTCGGTGGCGTCCCCCACCACCACCTCGATGCGGCCGGTGGTGGGGGTGAGGGCGGGCAGAACGTCGTCCAGATCGAGCCGCAGGTAGGGCCCCGTAGAGTCCTGCACCGGCCCGCGCGCGGCCTCCGGCAGCGGCTCGGCCCCGTAGCCGGCCACGTGCCCCGTCACCGGGCTCTCCTCCACCAGCTCCTGGTGGGAGCGGGTCAGGCGGTGCCAGAACCGGCGGTCCTCCTCCAGGAAGGGCGGGATCGCGGAGAGCATGGGGACGGTGCCGTCGCCGGCCACCCAGCCCTCCGGCAGCCAGGCGGGGTCCTCCTTGAACACGCGCAGCCGGCCTCCGCTCAGGCTGGCGCGCGAGAGGGTGGTGCGCCCCTGGGAGTAGTAGACGGAGAACGGGTTGCGTCCCGTCTGCTCCACCATCGCCGCCACGCGCTCGGAGAGCTCCACGTTGGCCCGGTAGGAGCGATGCGCGCGGGCCGCGAAGTCCGGGGTGGCGGCGGTCAGCTCGGGCGGGAGCTGGTGCGGGTAGGTGTCCTGCCCGTCTGCCTCCACCGCCTGCCAGTGCGGCAGCAGCTCGAAGCCGGAGTCCCAGCCGCGAAGCACCTCGCTCAGCCCGTCCAGGGTGAACCCGGCCACGCTCACGCCGTTGACCAGCTTGTCCAGCGCCGCAGTGGCGCCCCGGTAGGGCGTGCCAAGGGTGATGATCTCCTTGACCTCGATGCCCTCGCTGAGGAAGGCCCACCAGTGCGCCGCCACCAGGCCGCCCATCGAGTGGGCCACGAGCACCACCGGCCGCCCCTGCACCCGCGCGCGAATCTCCGCGTCCAGGTGCCGGGCGATCACGTCCACGGACTGGCGGAAGTCGTACGGGAACGCCACGAGGGAGGCGTCGGGGCGCGGCAGGTCCGGCCCCGCAGTAACCGTGTCGCGTTCGCTGATTCCCAGCGCATTGCGCAGTGAGGCAAGTAGGCGGTCGTAACCAGGAACGAGGTGACAGAAGCAAATGCGCGTTCTGCTGATTAGCGCTGTGGGCTGGAGGCAGTTATCTATTGCCAGTCTTTTGCTGGGTTCATTGTTTCGAGCGCGCAGTGTTCGGCACGTTGGCCGATAGATAGGTTCCCCGTGTTCGTCGGATAGGACGCTACCTCCGATGCCCGGGATCACCACCACGAGCGGGCGCGTTTGCCGCTTGGACGAGTGCTTGGAGCCAAAGAGTCGGGCCATGGGGACCTCCTTGGTGTGGGCCTTGCTTGGAGTTTATTCGTCGGCGCACTCGCGCGGGTTGGCGCGCGGCAAGCCGTCCCCCCGCCCCACCCCAAGCATGATTGAATGTGACCATGGTCACTTCGTCTCGGTCTGTTGAGCCGCGCCCCTTCACTCCGAGGGCCGTGGCGCTGCTGGTGCTGTTCGGGGTGGGCATCCCCGCCCTGTTCGTCCTTGCCCTCTCCTTGTGGAGCCGGGCTGTCTGGGGCGCGTCGTGAGCGCCGCCCGGTCCTGGCCCGCCCTGCTGGCGGCCGTCGTGTTCGTTGCCGCCTACACCGCCGCGCTGCGCTGGGTGGACGGGTTCGCTCAGATGGTCGGTGACTCCAAGGGCCTGTCCGCCCTGTTGGCCGCCGCCCCGCTGGCCGCGTTCCTGTGCTGCCTGGTGGAGTCCTACCGCTTCGGTTGGGGCGTGCTGCGCCCGATCGTGGCGGCCGTGGCCTTGTCGGTGACGGTGGCTGCGGTTTACGGCTTCCTGCTGGACCAGCCCGACGCCGTCGCGGTCTACGCCGCCGGTTTTCTTGCCCCGGCGTTGGTGGGGGAGGGGGCCGGCCAGCTGGTGCGCCGCCTCACCCGCCCTAATCCGCAGCCGCGCTAGCCAGATTTGGCCGCAGCCGCGCTAGCCGCCCCTAGCCGAGCGGTTCCACCACGATGGCCCGGTGGCGCCCCTCCACGCGCGTAGCGATGAGCGTGGCAGCCCCGGACCCGCGCAGCTTGGCCGCCGCCCGCAGCGTGGCCGGGTCCAGGTCCGCGCCGCGCTTCTTGATCTCCAGCGCGCCAACATCGTTTGCCTTGGCCCACTTGGAGATCGCCGCCGCTTTGAGCGGCAGCACCTCCAGCACCCGGTAGGAGCGGTAGAACGGGCTGGCCGACGCCCCCTGCGCCGCCGCCCCCTCCGCAGCCTTCTCCGCGCCGCCCTCCGGCGCGCTTCGGGTGGCCGACGTCGCCGCCCCACGTTCCTTCTCCTCGGCCCGCTCCTCGCTGCGGCCTGCGGGGGCCGGGGGCGGGGCGGCAGCGTCGTCCACTCCGGCCGGGAGGCTGGGGCCGGTCAGGTAGGCGATGGCGGGGGAGATGGGGGCGGCGTCCAGGCTGGCGGCGATCTGGGGGATCAGGCCGGCGCGGATGACGGCGCCGTCGGGCTCGAACAGGTACTCGCCGAGCGCGGTGGGCTCTAGCTGCTCGTGGGGGCGGCTGGGGTCGCCGGCCTCGCTGAGCACGTGGGCGGCGCCGTCCCGGATCACCAGCGCGCTGCGGCCGGGGCCTTCCAGGGCCAGGGGGCCGCACCAGATGGCGGCCTCCACCACCTCGCCGTCCACGCTGGCCCACTGCACGTGGGAGTCGGCGGGCAGCAGGGATAGGTCTATGCCGGGGGCCACCTTCACGCCCAGGGCCGGGACGTGCCGGCGCCACGAAAACACGGTGGATAGGGAGGGGGACCAGTCCTCGGGGCGGCTCAGGCGCCCGCCGCCTGGCCGGCGGCGGGCCGGGTCGGCAAAGAGCGCGTCCGCCCCCAGCGCGGCCAGGTCCAGTGCGGTGGCGTCCGCGTGCAGCACCCGGGCCGACGGGAACAGGGCCAGGTTCACCGTGGCGCAGGCGGCGGTGACCTCATCGCGCTCCACCGCGGTCACCTGCAGCCCCCGGGCGGCCAGAGCCAGGGAGTCGGCCCCGATGCCACAGCCCAGGTCCGCCACGTGCGTGGCGCCGGCGGCGGCGAAGCGCTGCGCGTGGTGCGCGGCCACGCTCAGGCGCGTGGCCTGCTGCAGGGCGTCCGAGGTCAGCAGCAGGCGATCTGCAAACGGGCCGAACTTGGTGGCCGCCGCCGCCCGCAGGCGCGACTGGGTGAGCAGGCTCGCCACCAGGGCCGGCTCCAGGCCGCGCTCGCGCAACTTCTTGTTCAACCCCGCCGCGCCGGCCCCCGTGTACTGCGGCAGCTGCGCCAGCAGGGCCTGGCCGGTGGCGGTGAAAAGCGCGGGATGAAGCTCAACCATGGCGACATTCTTTCAGAGCGGCGCGGCGCGCCGGTGGCTGAGTGGGCCCCCGCAAAATGCGCTGAGAGCGCATTGGCGCCGCCCGGTTGGCACTCACCTTGACCGAGTGCCAGCCCCGCCCTAATCTGAGTCCGTGGCGCCTAGGCGCTGCGTGCAGGCCGGCCCCCGCGACGGCGGCCTACAGACTTTGTAGATCACTCAAGCTAGGAGAACCTGCATGTCGGTTACTTTGAAGCCGCTCGAGGACCGCGTGGTCATCAAGGCCCACGCTGCTGAGCAGACCACCGCCTCCGGTCTGCACATCCCGGACACCGCCAAGGAGAAGCCCCAGGAGGGCGAGGTCGTGGCCGTGGGCCCGGGTCGCGTTGACGACAAGGGCAACCGCGTTCCCGTCGACGTCGCCGTTGGTGACCTGGTCATCTACTCCAAGTACGGCGGCACCGAGGTCAAGTACGGCGGTGAGGAGTACCTGATCATCTCCGTCCGCGACCTGCTGGCCGTCGTGGAGCGCTGAGCCAACGGCTCATAGATAAAGGTTGTGGCGGGCACCTTCTAGGTGCCCGCCACAACCTTTTGTGCTTCCCGCCCGCTTGGGCCGGTGCGCCGGGCGGCCAAGCGGTAGCGCGCGGCTGGCGGAGCGTCGTCCCCCTATCAGGCGCTGCGGCGCTGGCGCTGGGAGATCAGCAGGGCGCGCTCGTCCTCAGACAGGCCGCCCCACACCCCGTAGGGCTCGCGGGCCTGGATGGAGTGCTCGCGGCATTCCATCATCACGGGGCAGGTGCCGCAGATCGCCTTGGCGCCGGCGATGCGGCGGCGGCGGGACATGCCGCGCTCGCCGTCCGGGTGGAAAAACAGGGAGGAGTCCATACCTTGGCAGGCTCCTTCGAATTGCCAGTCCCAGGCGTCCAGGGCGGGACCAGGCAGGCGGGTCAACTCAGCCATATTCACTCCAATCGACAGATTCACTGCCTCGAACTTACCAACGAAATCGCCGTAATTTCAAAATTGCAGCAAAGTTGCAAGTTCTTCCCAGGCTGCTTCCAGGAACCGCGTGATATAGCGAAAAAAGCCGCCCCCGCCGGGCGGCCATACGTGCCGATTGCCACGCCCGCAGCGGGCGATTGGGGCGGGAGGGCGGCGCTAGAATCGCTGTGGTGAGCATCGATTTCCGTGCGGCCCTGGAGCCGCTAACTGGCCTAACGTATGACGACGTCCTGCTCCTGCCGGAGCTCACCGATGTGATCCCCTCTGAGGTCTCCACGCGCACGCGGCTGACCCGGGAGATCGAACTCAACATTCCCATGCTCTCCGCAGCGATGGACACCGTGACCGAAGCCCGCATGGCAATCGCCATGGCCCGCCAGGGCGGCATCGGCATTCTGCACCGCAACCTCTCCATCGAGGAGCAGGCCCAGCAGGTGCGCCAGGTCAAGCGCTCGGAGTCCGGCATGGTCAACGACCCCGTCACGGTGCGGCCGGAGGCATCAATCGCCGAGCTGGACGCCCTGTGCGGGCACTACCGCGTCTCCGGCCTGCCGGTCGTGGACGAGTCGGGCATCCTGGTTGGCATCATCACCAACCGCGATCTGCGCTTCGTGCCGCCGGAGACCTGGGGCACCACGCAGGTGCGCGAGTGCATGACCCCCATGCCGCTGGTGACCGGCCACGTTGGCATCGACCGCGAGGAGGCCAAGCAGCTGCTGGCTAAGAACCGCGTGGAGAAGCTGCCTATCGTGGACGACGATGGCCACCTACAGGGCCTGATTACCGTCAAGGACTTCGTTAAGACCGAGCAGTACCCCAACGCCTCCAAGGACGCCGACGGCCGCCTGCTCGTGGGCGCCGCGGTGGGCTACTGGGGCGACACCTGGGAGCGCGCCACCGCCCTGCGTGAGGCCGGAGTGGACGTGCTGGTGGTGGACACCGCCAACGGCGGCGCCAAGCTGGCCCTGGAGATGATCTCCCGCATCAAGGCAGACCCGGAGTTCGCGGGCGTGCAGGTGATCGGCGGCAACGTCGCCACCACCGAGGGCGCGCAGGCCCTCATCGACGCCGGCGCCGACGGCGTGAAGGTGGGCGTGGGCCCGGGCTCCATCTGCACCACCCGCGTGGTGGCTGGCGTGGGCGTCCCGCAGATCACCGCCATCCAGCTGGCCGCCATGGCCTGCAAGCCCGCCGGCGTGCCCTTGATCGCCGACGGTGGCCTGCAGTACTCCGGCGACATCGCCAAGGCCCTGGTGGCCGGCGCCGACGCCGTCATGGTCGGTTCCCTGCTGGCCGGCTGCGAGGAGTCCCCGGGCCAGCTCGTGTTCACCAACGGCAAGCAGTACAAGCAGTACCGCGGCATGGGATCGCTTGGCGCCATGAGCTCGCGCGGCCGCAAGTCCTACTCCAAGGACCGCTACTTCCAGGCCGACGTGGACAGCGACGACAAGATCGTGCCCGAGGGCATCGAGGGCCAGGTGCCCTACTCCGGCTCCCTCAGCGCCGTGATGAACCAGCTGGTCGGCGGCCTGCAGCAGTCGATGTTCTACACCGGCGCGCGCACCATCACCGAGCTGAAGAACAACGGTCGCTTTGTGCGCATCACGGCAGCTGGACTGAAGGAAAGCCACCCGCACGACGTCCAGATCACCGTGGAGGCCCCCAACTACACCGGGCGTTCCTGAACAGGGCTGAGCTGGTAGCAGATAGAGGCGGTGGCCAGGCAGTTCAACTGCCCGGCCACCGCCTCTGTTTTCCAGAGCGTGGCCTAGCGCCCTGCGCCCGCCTCCTAGCGCCCTGCGCCCGCAGGCGTCAGGGCCACTGCGTGGAGGCCAGGTTGTTGCCTCGCCCCTGGCGGCGCAGCCAGTTGTTGAAGCTCTCGGCCCACTTGCGGTGGGCCTGGCGCTGCCACTCGAAGCGCTCGGCCTCGCTGAGCGCGCCCACCTCCGGGTGGCGGGCAAGGATCGCCCCCAGCACGTCCAGAGTGGCGGCCACGTCAACGTCGGCCGTGTGCAGGTCCCCCTGCGGGGCGGCGATCCCGTAGTGCTCCACCAGGGAGCCCAGGGTGCGCTTGCCCTTGCGCCAGCGGTCCACGGCCCGGTCGATCACCAGCGGGTCCAGCACGGCGCGCAGTTCCCCGCCCAGGCGCTCCTCCAGGGTGGGCAGGCCGTAGCGGACCAGCTCGGCGCGCAGGATCGCCAGGTCGAAGGAGGCGTTGAAGGCCACCACGGTGCCGCCGGTGCTCACCAGGGCGGCCAGGGTGGAGGCGATCTCGTCCAGCACCTCTGCGGCGGGCCGGCCGTGGGCGCGCGCGTACTCGGTGGTGATGCCGTGGACGTCGGAGGCCGCCTGCGGGATCTCCACGCCGGGGTCAGCGAGCCAGGTAAGCACCTCGTCAGGCCGCCCCGGGCTACGCACCACCACGGCGGCGGTGACAATTCGGTCGCTACCTGTATCCACGCCGGTGGTCTCCGTGTCGAAGCCAACCAGTACGCCCTGAAAGTCCATTGCCTCCCCTTTCCGCCCCCAATGGTGCCACCTGCAACCCACATTTCTGGCCCCCGCTAGGCTGGAGGCGTGAACGAGATTGAGATTGGCCGCGGTAAGCGCGGGCGGCGGGCGTTTTCCTTCGACGACATCGCGGTGGTTCCTTCCAGGCGCACCCGGGACCCGCAGGACGTGTCGATTTCCTGGCAGATCGACGCCTACCACGTGGAGCTGCCGATCATGGCGGCCCCGATGGACTCCGTGATGAGCCCATCGACGGCTATCGAGCTTGGCCGCCTGGGCGGCATCGGGGTGCTAGACCTGGACGGGCTCTGGACGCGTTACGAGGACCCCACCCCGTTCTTCGCGGAGATCGCGGACCTGCCGCAGGAGCAGGTCACGCGGCGCCTGCAGCAGATCTACTCGGAGCCGATCAAGAAGGAGCTGATCGCTGCGCGTCTGGCAGAGGTGCGCGCGGCTGGTGTGCCTGTGGCGGGAAAGCTCTCTCCGCAGCACACCCAACGCTACGGGCAGGCAGTGGTGGACGCGGGCGTGGATCTGTTTGTCATCCGCGGCACCACCGTGAGCGCGGAGCACGTCTCTTCCCGCGCGGAACCGCTCAACCTCAAGCGCTTCATCTATGAGCTGGACGTGCCGGTGGTGGTGGGTGGCGTTGCCACCTATACCGCCGCGCTGCACCTCATGCGCACCGGCGCTGCGGCCGTGTTGGTGGGATTCGGGGGCGGTGCTGCGCACACCACCCGCCGCGCGCTTGGTATTCACGTGCCGATGGCTACCGCTATCGCCGACGTTGCCGCCGCCCGCCGCGATTACTTGGATGAGTCGGGTGGCCGCTACGTTCACATCGTGGCCGACGGTGCGGTGGGACGCTCCGGTGACCTGGTGAAGGCTTTTGCTTGTGGCGCCGATGCGGTGATGCTCGGTTCCGCTCTGGCCAAGGCGACCGAGGCGCCGGGGCGGGGCTGGCACTGGGGTGCCGAGGCGCACCACAAGCGGCTGCCGCGCGGCGAGCGCGTGCACGTGGGCACGGTGGGCAGCATGCGGGAGATCCTGCTGGGTCCGGCCACGCAGCCGGACGGCTCGTTAAACCTGACGGGCGCCCTGCGCCAGACCATGGCGACCACCGGTTATAGCGACCTGAAGGAATTGCAGCGAATTGATGTTGTCGTTGCGCCCTACCGGGCCGGGTAACGGCGGTTAGACTCTTTCCAACGCTCGCGGGTGCATCCGAACGTGCCCGCCCCCTTCGATAGGAGCAGATATGGCACAGCGCACCGCCAAGATTGGGTCCAAGGTTGGCCTGCACGCCCGTCCGGCCGCCACGTTCGTCGCCGCCGTAAACGAGCACGACTTTGACATCGAGATCGCCCTGGAGGGCGGCGAGCCCGTGGACGCCTCCTCGATCCTGGGCGTCATGACCCTGGGTGCCGGTTTCGGTGACGTGGTTGTGCTCTCCAGCGACGACGAGGGCGCCGAGCCGGTGCTGGACGAGCTGGTGGCCCTGCTGGAGACCGACCTGGACGCCTGAGTAGCGGCACAGCCCCGCTAGTGCCTCAGCGGCGGCAACGCGGGACGCAACGACCAAGACAGAGGGTTGGGGCGGTGACTGGAAAGTCACCGCCCCAACCCCTTGTTTTGGACTACCTCAGCAGGACGGCCGCTTGCCGATGGTCAGGGTGACCTCGCCGGTGTGGGCAAAGAAGTCATTGCCCTTGTCGTCTACCACGATGAACGCCGGGAAGTCCTCCACCTCGATCTTCCAGATTGCCTCCATACCCAGCTCGGGGTACTCCAGCAGCTCCACCTTCTTGATGCAGTCCTGGGCCAGGCGGGCGGCCGGGCCGCCGATGGAGCCCAGGTAGAAGCCGCCGTGCTTGGCGCACGCGTCGGTGACGGCCTGGGAGCGGTTGCCCTTGGCGAGCATCACCATGGAGCCGCCGGCGGCCTGGAACTGGTCCACGTAGGCGTCCATGCGCCCGGCGGTGGTGGGGCCGAACGAGCCGGAGGGCATGCCCTGCGGGGTCTTGGCCGGGCCCGCGTAGTAGACCGGGTGGTCCTTCAGGTACTGCGGCATCTCCTCGCCGGCCTCCAGGCGCTCGCGGATCTTGGCGTGCGCGATGTCCCGGGCCACGATCAGCGTGCCGGTCAGGGACAGGCGCGTCTTGATCGGGTACTTGGACAGCTCGGCGCGGATCTCGTCCATCGGGCGGCTCAGGTCGATCTTGACGGCAGCGCCCTTGCCGGTGCCGCTCACGCCGTCGGTGGCGGCGTCCAGCTCCGCGTCGGTGGTCTCGGGCAGGAAGCGGCCCGGGTCGAACTCGAGCTGCTCCAGGAACACGCCCTCGGGGGTGATCTTGGCCTTGGCCTGGCGGTCTGCGGAGCAGGACACGGCGATCGCCACGGGCAGGGAGGCGCCGTGGCGCGGCAGGCGGATCACGCGCACGTCGTGGCAGAAGTACTTGCCGCCGAACTGGGCGCCGATGCCGATCTTGCGGGTCAGGTCCAGCACGCGCTCCTCCAGCTCGAGGTCGCGGAAGCCGTGGCCGGCCATGGAGCCTTCAGTGGGCAGGGAGTCCAGGTAGCGGGCGGAGGCGTACTTGGCGGTCTTGAGCGCGAACTCAGCGGACGTGCCACCCACCACGATGGCCAGGTGGTAGGGCGGGCAGGCCGCCGTGCCCAGGGAGCGGATCTTGGCCTCCAGGAACTGCATCATGGAGTCGGGGTTCAAGATCGCCTTGGTCTCCTGGAACAGGTAGGACTTGTTGGCACTGCCGCCGCCCTTGGCCATGAACAGGAACTTGTAGGCCAGCTCGTGCCCGGGCGCGGTGTCCGCGTACAGCTCGATCTGGGCGGGCAGGTTGGTGCCGGTGTTGCGCTCGTCCCACATGGTGATGGGGGCGTTTTGGGAGTAGCGCAGGTTGAGGTTGGTGTAGGCGTCCATGATGCCCTTGGACAGGTGCAGCTCGTCGGGGCCCTCGGTGAGGACCTGCTGGCCGCGCTTGCCCATGATGATGGCGGTGCCGGTGTCTTGGCACATGGGCAGCACGCCGGCGGCGGCGATGTGGGCGTTCTTGAGTAGGTCTAGGGCCACGAACTTGTCGTTGTCGCTGGCCTCGTCGTCCTCAAGAATGTTGCGCAGCTGCTGCAGGTGGCCGGGGCGCAGGTAGTGGGAGATGTCGTGGATGGCCTCGGTGGCCAGCATTTGTAGGGCCTCTGGGGCTACCTGGAGGAACTTGCGCCCGTCTGGGCCTTCCACCACGCTCACGCCCTCGGTGGTTAGGCAGCGGTAAGGCGTGGTGTCCTCGCCGATCGGCAGCATGTCCTCGTACAGGAATTCGGCCATCTCTACTCCTTTGTTGGCATTCGGGCCCAAGCTACGGACGCAGGGAGGCAGGGGAGGGGACCGCAGTCCCGGCCCGGTGAGGGGTGGCGTGTCCCGGCGCGCGTGAGGGCGGTAAAACGCCGAAATAACCACCAAAAGGGTTGGCAAGGTGTGCCTTGCCTTGCTGGGGGACGACGTTGCCGCCTCGCCTCTTTGCGGCAGGGCGGCGGGAGTAAGAGGCGGCCTAAATGGGCGTCGTCCCCCTTTCCAAAATCTGGGACTTTGGTTGTCCTAACCTAGGGTGGTGTGCGGTGAGAATTGATCTCGCCATCAATGCAGCTAGGAGAAGCCATGACTGAGTACCGGATTGAACACGACACGATGGGTGAAGTGCGCGTCCCCGTGGACGCCCTCTACCGTGCCCAGACCCAGCGCGCGGTTGAGAACTTCCCGATCTCCGGTCAGGGCTTGACCCCGCACCACATCGCCGCCTTGGGGCACATCAAGCGCGCCGCCGCGCTGGCCAACGCCGAGCTGGGCGTGATCTCTGCCGAGGTGGGCAAGGCGATCGTCGCCGCTGCGGACCAGGTGATCGCCGGGGAGGTCGATGAGCACTTCCCGATCGACGTGTTCCAGACCGGCTCAGGCACCTCCTCCAACATGAACACCAACGAGGTCATCGCCACCCTGGCCACCCGCGCCTCCGGGCTCGAGGTTCACCCCAATGACCACGTCAACGCCTCGCAGTCCTCTAACGACGTCTTCCCGTCCTCCATTCACATCGCCGCCTACCAGGCTGCGGTGGAGGTGCTGCTGCCCGGGCTGAAGACCCTGTACGCCTCCCTGGACGCCAAGGCCAAGGAGTTCGCGGGCGTGGTGAAGTCCGGCCGCACCCACCTCATGGACGCTACCCCGATCACCCTGGGGCAGGAGTTCTCCGGTTACGCCGCCCAGGTATCCAAGGGCATCGAGCGTGTGGAGGCCGCCCTGCCGCGCCTGGCCGAGCTGCCGTTGGGCGGCACCGCCGTCGGCACGGGCATCAACACCCCGGCCGGGTTTAGCGCGCGCGTGATTGAGTTGATTGCCGAGCACACTGGGCTGCCGCTGCGTGAGGCCGACAACCACTTCGAGGCCCAGGCCGCCCAGGACTCCCTGGTGGAGTTCTCCGGCGCCATGCGCACCGTGGCCGTCTCCCTGGTCAAGATCGCCAACGATCTGCGCTGGATGGGCTCCGGCCCGCGCACCGGCCTGGGCGAGGTCAACCTGCCCGACCTGCAGCCGGGCTCCTCGATCATGCCGGGCAAGGTCAACCCCGTGCTGCCGGAGGCCACCGTCATGGTCGCCGCCCAGGTGATCGGCAACGACGCCGCGATTGCTTTCGCTGGCGCGCAGGGCAACTTTGACCTGCTGGTCATGCTGCCCGTCATGGCCCAGAACCTGCTGCAGTCCGCCACGATCCTGGGCAACGTCAGCCGCGTGCTGGCCCAGCGCTGCGTGGACGGCATCACCGCCAACGAGGAGCGCTGCCTGCGCCTGGCGCAGTCCTCCCCGTCCATCGTCACCCCGCTCAACCGCCTGATCGGTTACGAGGCCGCCGCCAAGATCGCCAAGCACTCCGTCAAGGCGGACCTGACGGTGCGCGAGGCCGTGATCGACCTGGGCTTCGTGGAGCGCGGCGAGGTCACCCTGGAGCAGCTGGACGCCGCTCTGGACGTGCGCAGCATGACCGGCGACTACTGAGCCTCCTCCCCTTGCCCCCGCCTGCGCCCCATCGGGACGCAGGCGGGGGCTCGCCTTTGTTTTGCCCGGACTGAACAAGGGGCCCGGCGCGCTCGCGGGGCGGCCGGCGGAACGTCGGCGAATGAGTAAGTAGCCAAGCGGGAGTCACAAAATGTCCTGCAGCAAGCAAAGAAACTGGCGGCGTGGGCTGCCTGTGCGTGAATCGCGCCACCGAAGTGCGCCCGGAGCGGAGCCAGGGTCCCAAACGCCGGGCGCGGGTGGGACAATCGCCCGGTAGGCAAAGACGCCCGGTAGGCGAAGAAAGGACTTAGTAGTGGCCAGGAGTATCTACATCACCTCACCAGAGGGCAGCACCGGCAAGTCGACCGTGGCGCTAGGACTGGTGACACTCCTGGCCCGCGAGGTCGCCAAGGTGGGCATCTTCCGGCCCGTCGTGAAGTCCATCGAGGCCGACGAAACCACCGACCTGCTCATCCGCCAGACCGGCGGCACCCTCGAATACGACCAGTGCGTCGGCGTCACCTACGACGAGCTACGCGCCGACCCCGAGGGCGCGCTGGCCCGCATCATCGACCGCTTCCGCGACCTGGAGCGCCAGTGCGACGTCGTGGTCGTGGACGGCTCCGACTACACCGACGTCCCCGGCGGCGACGAGCACTCCTTCAACGCCCGCGTCGCAGCCAACCTGGGCGCCCCCGTGGTGCTGGTGCTCACCGCCCACGAGCGCACCGCCGAGCAGGTGGCCGCCTCCGCAGAGCTCTCCATTGCAGAGATCTCCCAGGAGCACGCCTTCACGGCCGCCATCATCGTCAACCGCACCGCCGAGGGGCAGGCGGACGACGTTCGCGCCGCCCTGGCCGGACTGGGCACCTTCGTGGTCACCCTGCCAGACCTGCCGCTGCTGAGCGCCCCCACGATGCACGACGTCCTGACCGCCCTGGACGGAGAGCTGATCTACGGCGACGAAGAGCTGCTCTCCCGCGAGGCCACCTCCGTGCTGATCTGCGGCATGACCACCGAGAACGTGCTTCGCCACCTCCAGGACGGTCAGGTAGCGGTGTTGGCCGGCGACCGTTCTTCCCTAGTGCCGGCGCTATTCATGGCCCACCAGGCAGACAACTTCCCCTCCCTGGCCGGCCTGGTCCTCAACGGCGGCATGCTCCCCGAGGAGCAGATGTCCAAGCTGATTCGTGGCTTTGGTTCCAATCTGCCCGTGATCGCCACCGCCCGGGACACCTACCAGACCGCAGACAAGCTCATGCGCCTGCACGGCCCGATCTCTCGCGGCTCGCAGCGCAAGATCGACCTTGCGGTGGCTACGGTGGAAGAAAACATCTCCCTGGACAAGATCGTTGCCGCCCTGGACATTCCTCACCGCGAGGTCATCACTCCGCTCATGTTCCAGGCCCGCCTAGTGGACCAGGCCCGCGCCGACCGTAAGCGCATCGTGCTGCCGGAACCGGACGACGACCGCGTTTTGCGCGCCGCCTCCGCCCTGCTGGCCCGCAAGGTTGCCGACCTGATCCTGCTGGGAGACGAGGCCACCGTGCGCGCCCGCGCCGCCGAACTAGGCCTAGACATCAGCTCCGCCACCGTGGTCTCCCCGCAGGACGAGGCCTACCTGGGGCGCTACGCCGAGGAGTTTGCCCGCCTGCGCGCCAAGAAGGGGGTCACCCTAGAGCAGGCCAGGGAGAAGGTGCAGGACGTCAGCTACTTCGGCACCATGATGGTGCACATGGGAGATGCCGACGGCATGGTGAGCGGTGCAGCCCACACCACCGCTCACACCATCGTGCCGTCCTTCCAGATCATCAAGACCCGACCGGGCACCTCCATCGTGTCCTCCGTGTTCCTGATGCTCATGGAGGACCGCGTGCTGGTTTACGGTGACTGCGCCGTCAACCCAGAGCCCACCCCGGAGCAGCTGGCCGACATCGCCATCTCCTCCGCGCAGACTGCCGCCCTGTTCGGGGTGGAGCCGCGCGTGGCGATGCTGTCATACTCCACCGGCACCTCCGGCTCCGGCGCCGACGTGGACAAGGTCCGCGAGGCCACGCGGATCGTGCGCGAGCGCGCCCCCGAGCTGAGCGTGGAGGGCCCGATCCAATACGACGCCGCCGTGGACTCCGCAGTGGCCAAGGTAAAGCTGCCGGACTCTGAGGTGGCCGGCCGCGCCACCGTGTTCATCTTCCCCGACCTCAACACCGGCAACATCGGTTACAAGGCCGTCCAGCGATCCTCCGGCGCCGTGGCCGTGGGCCCGGTGCTGCAGGGCCTGAACAAGCCCGTCAACGACCTCTCCCGCGGCGCCCTGGTGGAAGACATCATCAACACCGTCGTGATCACCGCCGTTCAGGCGCAGCGCAACTAGTAAATCCAGGCGGCGCGGGCAGCGTCGTACCCCAACCGCAATTCGCAAAGGAAAGTAATGACCGAGCGCACCGTACTGGTGATTAACACCGGCTCCTCCTCCATCAAGTACCAGCTGGTAGACCCGGATGCCGGGGTGGCGCTGGCCTCCGGTCTGGTGGAGCGCATTGGCGAGTCCATCAGCCGGATCATCCACAAGCACGGAGAGGACACCATCGAGATCGAGGAGCGCGTGCCGGACCACGGCGTGGGCTTGTCTGAGGTCCTGCGGCTGTTCTCCACCGAGGGCCCGAACCTGCAGGAGGCCGGCATCGTGGCTGTGGGCCACCGCGTGGTGCAGGGTGGCAAGCACTTCTCCGGTCCGGCGCTGGTGACCGATGAGGTGGTGGCCAAGATCGAGGAGCTGATCCCGCTGGGGCCGCTGCACAACCCCGGCCACCTGAAGGGCATCGAGGTGGCGCGCTCTTTGATGGCCGACGTTCCGCACGTCGCCGTCTTTGACACGGCCTTCTTCCAGTCCCTGCCGGACGCTTCTGCCCGCTACGCCCTGGACAACGAGGTGGCGGAGAAGTACGAGATTCGCCGCTACGGCGCCCACGGCACCTCCCACCAGTTCGTCTCCAGCGCCGTGTCTGAGCTGCTGGGCCGTGATGACCTGAAGCAGGTTGTGCTGCACATGGGCAACGGCGCCTCCGCCTCCGCCGTGGTGGCGGGCCACGCCGTGGACACCTCGATGGGTTTGACCCCGCTGGAGGGTCTGGTGATGGGTGGGCGCACCGGCGACATCGACCCGGCCGCCGTGTTCCACCTCTACCGCGTGGCGGGCATGAGCATCGACGAGATCGACCACCTGTTCAACCGCTCCTCTGGCATGAAGGGCATGACTGGGGAGAACGACATGCGTCAGGTGTGGCGCATGATCAACGAAGGCGATGCCAATGCCCGCAGCGCCATGGACGTCTACATCCACCGCCTGCTGAAGTACATCGGCGGCTACACCGCCGTAATGGGAGGCCTGGACGCGCTGACCTTCACTGCGGGAATTGGTGAGAACGACGCTCGCATCCGCGCCGAGGTGTGCGAGCGCTTGGCCTTCATGGGTATCGAGATCGACGAGGCCGCCAACCAGGACCACGGCAGGGGGGCTCGCGTCATCTCCACGCCGTCCTCCAAGGTGACCGTGCTGGCGGTGCCCACCAACGAGGAGCTGGCCATCGCTCGCCAGGCCTTGACGCTGCTGTAACGCGGCGCGACTCAAGCCTCGGGGGCTGCTGCAAAGGGCAGCAGCCCCCGAGGCCTTCTCTATTGGTGGCGGGCGCTGGTGAGGGCTGCGCGGCGGTGGTCCGCTGGGGGCTGGTGGGGGATGGCGCTGGGCGTTAGTGGGCGGCGGTGGTCCGCTGGGGGCTGTGGGCTGCAATCGGAGGCTTTGGGGTTCGGCTTAACGTCGCGTTGTTGTAGCTCGACGTTTTGCTCCTCGACTCGACGTTTTGGTCTTCGACTCGACGTTCCGGGCCCGGTTAACGTCGAAATTGGGCCCCCTTCGTCGAGTTGAAGCTGCTTTCGTCGAGATTGGATTAGCGGGGCCGGGCCCCGTAGAGCTGCGTTCAGGCAGCACGGAGGAGTACCGGCCCCGCATGGCGGCATGGCGGGCGAGCCCGGGCACCAAGCCGCCGCCTCGCGGTTGTTCCGGACCTACTCATTGGAAAGACGCGGGAAAGTCGACCACCCATGTCGATGCAGACCTGTATCGAGTGGGGGCGGCAAATCGTGTGGAAAACAGTTTTCCCCAGGTTTAGTTGGGTGTGTTTGCGGGCGTCTTGACAAAGTAAAAGAGTTGGGGGTGGCTCACAGAAAGGTTGCGTAATGCTGTCCTCCCCAAACGCGCTAACGCCAGAACAAACCTCACGCTTTAGCGGCCCCGCCCCGGGGCGTCACGGCGACCAGCGTCCCAAGCCGCCGTGGTTCAAGCGGGCCGGCGCGAAGTGGGGAGGAAGCCTCACCGCCGTGTTGGCGGCCCTCCTGCTGGTCCTGGCATACCTTCCGGGTTCCTCTGGTTCCGCCAACGCGGCGCAAAACTACACCGTCATCAACGGGATCGAGGGAGTGAAGATCAACTTCCCCAACAATGGCCTGGTGCAGGCCGGTCTCATTAGCCTGGCCGGCCCCGACGGCGAGGTCCTCAAGGCGTACTGCGTGGACGTCACCGCCTGGCTCGGCACCACCTACGAGGTGGCCATTGACGGCAGCCAGGTGATGAACCAGTACGGTCCGCAGGTCCGCACGATCCTGGAGCGTTCCTACCCCCACCTGAGCCCGAGCCAGGTGGCCGGCCTGTACGGCGTGTCACTGCCTGCTGCGAGCCCGGAGCAGCTGGCCGCCCTGACCGCCACCGCTACCCAGGTGGCCATCTGGAACTTCGCCCACGGCTTCCGTTACGGGGGAGTGGACTCCTCGCTGCCCGCAGATCAGGAGCAGTACGTCAGCACCCTCTCCGCGTTGCTGATCGACGACGCGCTGAACAACCCCACGACGCCGCCGGCCAGCGCCCGCGTGTACGGGCCGCAGACTGCGGAGCCCATCCGGGTCGGTGACTACTGGGTGGTCGGCCCGTTCCACGTGGCCCAGTCCGAGGGCGCGCAGGAGGCGGATGCGGCCGCTGCCCTCCTGGCGGACGACACCAACGGCGTCCACGTCACCGCATCGGGCCTGGCAATCTTCTCCACCCAGCCCGGCCAGGACGAGGTAATCACCCCCGAGACGGAGTCCCCCGTTCTCGGCGACCTGCAAGGCCCGGACGTGCCCGGTTCGATCATCCCCGCCGGTGGGTCCGAGCCGAACCACCTGCCCAAGATCGACGCGGCTGTGAACTACCGTGCCCCGTTCTACGTGGCCGTTGCCCCCGGTGTGGCCGGACGGCCCGCGTCCGTGAACGTCGGCGTGAATGCCGCGCCGTTCTCCGTGGATGCCTCCATCGGCACCGTGCTGGTGCAGGCGGGCCACCAGAGCCTGGTCGTGGCCGACTTCGCCCCGCAGACCGGCCAGCCCTCGCTGCTGAACATCAACTGGGCTGGCCCGGGGGAGACCCCGCCGCCTTTCTGCGAGGAGCCGACCCCGACTCCCACGCCCACTCCGACGCCGACGCCGACCCCGACCCCGACGCCGACCCCGACCCCGACCCCGACCCCGACCCCGACGCCGACCCCGACGCCGACTCCCACTCCGACGCCGACGCCGACGCCGACCCCGACTCCGACGCCGACTCCCACGCCGACCCCGACGCCGACCCCGACACCGACCCCGACGCCAACTCTGACTCCGACTCCGACTCCCACGCCGACGCCGCCTGGACCGAACGTGCAGCCGAGCCCGACTCCGACGCCTACGCCGACTCCCACGCCGACTCCCACGCCGACCCCGACTCCCACGCCGACCCCGTCTACTAGCGTGCCGCCGTCGGTGCCCCCGACCGTTCCGCCGCCGCCGGCTCCGCCGGCGCTGGCCAAGACCGGTGGTGCGGTGTCTCAGACGCTGCTGGCCGCTGGCCTGGTAGCCACCGCTGGTGCCTGGCTGGTAATCCGCCGCCGCTCCGCCTAACGCGCGGACCTAAGAACTTCACTGGCTGCCCCGCACCGGGTGCACGAGGATAAGGGAAGGGTGCATTTGGTGCAGAAGCCAGCGGAACACCGCGTTCACGCGGTGGCCGCAGCGGAAGTGGGCAGCCAGTGGAGACCTGGGGAGCTTTTCTCTCCCGTTTAGCTCCCCAGGTCTGGGAAGGAAAAACGGCGGCGCCGCAGGCGCCGCCGCCTAGGCCCCGGTCCGCACCCCGAAAGGGTGCAGACCGGGGCCGACTGGTGTCTCGGGAACCTACCGCCCAGGGCCTATGGGACCCCACGACGGCCCTGGGCGGCGACCAGCCCGATTGCGTTACTCGTGCTGCCAGGACGCCCACAGGGAGGCGTACTCGCCCCCTGCGGCCACGAGCTCTTCGTGGGAGCCCAGCTCCGCGATCCGCCCGTCGATCACCACCGCCACGCGATCGGCGTCGTGCGCCGTGTGCAGGCGGTGGGCGATCGCCACCACGGTCCGGCCCGTCAGGACCGCGTTCAGGGACGCCTCCAGCGAGCGGGCCGCGCGCGGGTCGAGCAGGCTGGTGGCCTCGTCCAGGATCAGCGTGTGCGGGTCCAGCAGCAACAAGCGGGCCAGGGCGATCTCCTGCGCCTTGGCGGGGTCCAGCTCCTTGGCGCCGGAGCCCACCTTGGTGAACATGCCGTCCTCCAGGGCGCTGACCCACTCCCAGGAACCGACCACGCGCAGGGCGCGCTCGATCTCCTCATCGGTCGCGTCGGCCTTCGCCAGACGCAGGTTGTCTGCGATCGTGCCCACGAAAACGTGGTGCTCCTGGGTGACCAGGGCGACGTTCTTGCGCAGCTCGGCCTCGGTGAGGTCGGTGAGCTCCACCCCACCGACCCGCACGGAACCGGTGGTGGGGCCGTGGATGCCGGCCAGCATGCGGCCCAGCGTGGACTTCCCGGAGCCGGAGGGCCCCACCACCGCCAGACGCTCGCCGGGGCGCAGGTCGAGGCTGACCCCGTGCAGCACCGGGCGGCCCGGCACGTACTCGTAGGTGACGTCCCTGATACTCAGCTCAGAGCCGGTGGGCTTCTGGCCGGTCGGGGTGCGGTCGGCGGGCACGTCCTCCACGCCGTAGATGCGGGAGAGGGATGCGGTGGAGGTCTGAATCTCGTCGATCCAGAACGACAGCTCCCCGAGGGGGCTGCGCAGCTGGTTGGCGTACATCGCCACGGTGGTGATCGCACCGATGGTGGTCACGCCCTGATCCAGCAGGAACGCCCCCCACAGCACCACGGCCGCGACCGGGACGTAGAGCCAAAAGCTGACGGAGGTGATGATCCCGATGCGCAGGTAGGAGGTGTAGACCTCCAGGCGCCACATCTCGGTGATGGAGCGGTCGGTCAGGTCGCGGCGCACCCCGGCGATGCCAAGGGCGTCGATGGTGTCGGCGTGCTCCACGCTTTCGGTAACCACCCCGGCCATGCGGGAGTAGGCGGCCGACGTGGCACGGTAGGCCACCACGGCGCGGCGCAGATACCAGCGCATCACTACCCAAATGGCGGGCAGTCCCACCAGCATCGCCAGGGAGAGCAGCGGGCTGATCAGGATGGTGGCGGCGAAGGTGAAGATCACGGTCACGGCGATCACCAGCACGCGCGGCAGTCCGAAGCGCACCACCCACTGGATTCGTCCTACGTCGTTGGTGGCGCGGCCAAGCAGGTCGCCCGTGCCGGCCTTCTCCACCTCAGACAACGGCAGGTGCGCCACGGCGTGGAGCAGGCGTTCGCGGACGGTAGCGAAGACGCTTTCGCCCATGATCATGGCCATCCGGCTGGCGAAGAATGCCAGCAGTGCCTGCAGGGTGACGGCGCCGGCCGCTGCGAGGGCGGCGCTGTCCACGAACGCGCCATCGCCGCCGGCACTTACGTGGTCCACCAGCCTGCCGAGCAGGAACGGGGTGGCCAGGCCCGCCAGCGCCACCGAGATCTGTAGCGCGGTGACCAGGGTCAGGCTGCCCCGGTACTGGGTAAGGAGCGCGGAGACGTTCTTGCGCACACGCTTGCTGCTTGCAACGGGTAGCTGGCTCATCGCTCTTCTCCCTTCTTCAGTCCGGCCTGGTCAGGTGTGGCGCTGCCCTCCGGGGCGTCGCCCGCGCTTCTGGAGACCACGTCGCGGTAGGCCAGGCCGTCGGCCTCCCCGCGCCGGGCCGCAGCTAGCAGTTCGCGGTGGGTGGATACCACCGGAGTGGCCGACGTTCCCGCCGGCGCCCGCTCCACCCCGGCCTGCGAAACCTCGGCCGGCTCAGAGTCGGCTTGTCCGTTCTCCGCGGCGGCGGCCAGCGCGGTGGCGGGCAGGAAGATCACCTGCTCGGCCTGCTCCAGCACCAGGGGAGAGGCGGAGATCACCACGGTGGTGCGCCCGGCACGCTCGGAGCGCAGGGCGGCGGCGATGCGCATCTCGGTGTGCGCGTCCACGGCGGAAGTGGGCTCCACCAGGATCAGCACCGGGGCGTTGGTGGCCAGGGTGCGGGCCAGGGCTACGCGCTGGCGTTGACCACCGGAAAGGGAGCGTCCCTTCTCGGTGATCGTGCCGCCCAGGCCGCGCGGCAGGGAGGAGCGCACGTCGTGCGCGTCGGCGGCGGCCAGGGCGTCGTCCAACGCCGCGTCCACCGGCAGGTGCTCGGGCTGGACGCGGTCGCGCGAGACCTCGCCGCTGTGCTCGGCCTCCCGCTCCACCTCCACCAACTCCGCAGTCTGGTAGGGGGCGACGTCGGCGAAGCTGGCGTCCAGGTTGGAGCGCAGCGAGCCGGCAAAGAGCTGCGCGGTGGCGTGCGAGTGCACGATCGCCGCACGCACTGCCGGCAGCGAAAGCTCACGCAGGTCGGTGCCGTTCAGCGTCACCGGCCCCTGGGAGTCATCCAGGCGGGCCAGGCGCGCGGCCAGCGCGGCGCTCGCGGACGGATCGGGGCTCACCACCACGGTCAGCTTGCCGGGCTGGATGCGCACCCCGGTGCGGTGATCCACCAGCTCGCCGCCGATGCCCGCCAAGTGGTGTGTCACCGCGCCCACCCCATTGGGGTTGGCCGTTCCCGCTGCGTGAGGTCCCGCAGCCGGCGCAGGCGCAGGTTCGCCCGTCCCGGCAGCGTGTGCCGTGCCGGTGGATCCATCGCGCACGGCGTCGTCGCTCGGGCCAGCCAAGGGGGCGGCTGACTGCGCGGGCGCGGCGGGCGGAACGTCGTCCATCTGGGCGCCCAGCGCGGCGGTCGGGGCAACGGACATCGCGCTGCGCTCCGCCAGGTTGCCCGCCAGCGGCTCGACCGCCATGATCGCGGCCACGCGCTTAGCGGCCACCCAGCCGCGCGTGGCGGACCGGACGAACTGAGAGGTCTGCTGCAGCGGGAAGGCAAGGTAGACCGTGAAGCCAACGAACGTGATCAGCTGCCCCACCGTCAGCTGCCCTGCCACCGCCAAGTGGGCGGCCCGCCAGATCACCAGCGCCGTGAACAGGCCCGGCAGCAGCGTCTGCAACGAAACCAGCAGGGAGAACGGGGCGGCCACCTTCACGCCAGCCTGGCGCACCTTCTGCGACTGGGCGCGGTAGCCGGCAGAGAACATCTCCTCGCCGCCAATACCGCGCAGGATCCGCAAACCAGCCACCGTGTCAGTGGCCAGCGTGGTCAGGTCACCGTCGGCCTTGCGCTGCAACTCCTGGCGGCTCTGCAGCGGCTTGGAGAGCAGCGCCAACACCGCCATCTGCGTGGGCAGCCCAATCGCCACCAGCAGAGCCAGCTGCGGCGAATCGCGGAACATCAACACCGTCACCAGCACGGCCACCGCGTTGACACCGATCAGGTTCGGGATGGCGCTGACGAAATCGGCCAGCCGGTTGACGTCGGAGGAGACCGTGGTGGTGACCTCGCTGAAGCGGCGCACGAAAAACGTCTATGGGTCCCAAGAGACTCGTTGTCACGGTAGGCGATTTGCCAATATCGGCCGCATATGAAGTTCAGGCTATGCATAAAC
>NZ_JBZXJM010000011.1:0-17238 GCF_058725725.1 Buchananella sp. 103232
ACAAGATGGCTTGTCGTTGACCCTTTCGGGCCGGTTGACTACTTTACCGATCAACTCGGTAGCGAGTCAAATCGAAGCAATTTCTTGCCTCTGCGGAATTCGCTTTCGCGCTTTCCGGTTTCCGCTTTGCTCAGCGGCAACGAGGGAAAACATTAGGCGGGTTCTGCCCACCAGGTCAAATTCTGCGGGCGTGTCCTCGCCCACACGAGTGTGACCCGGCCCGAACAGGGGCTAGTTTTCCGCATGTTTTCAACGCTTCGACCGCAGGAAGATTGGCCCAGTCGGCGCCCACTCATGCGGCCACAGCGGGCAATTCTTCCCCGGACCCGGACGTGAAAGGACATTTTCGTGCGGTGCGACACATTTGGTGCATCTTTGCGGAGTGCGCGAATGAGCCAGCTGGCGGACAGTGGGATAGTTCGACGCTGCATCGGCGGTGTCGGAGGTGAGAGAGCGGGCAACGCGGTGAGAGCGGGCAACGCGGCGAGTGCGGGCAACGCGACGAGTACAGGCACTCGGCGGGCAGCGCGCTTAGTAGGCAGGGTGAGGGCGCCGCAGCTGGTGCGCCGACGCGCAAGTCCACGCAAGTGCTTCCGGCAACGGCGCGCTGCGAGGCTCAGGGCTGGGGCGCCTGTGTGCAAGCGCCGCAGACGCCAACGAGCACCTTGGCCGGCGGCAGGCCGCGCGGCATGGGCAAGCAAGCGCTGCCGGCGTCGGTTGGCACCTAGGCGGCTTGCCTGCGCGCGTGCGCAAATCGTTGAGGGCTTGGTGAACCTCTCGAGGGGTTGGTGAACCAGTCGTGGGCTTAGTGAACCTCTCGAGGGCCTACCCGAGCGGGTAACCCCTCAATCGGTGCAGCAAGCCCACAGGAGCTGCAGTAAAAGCTCAAAAGGTCGGCAAACCCCACAACCGGTTGCGCACGACCATCCCCGCTCCGGCGCAACCTCCGGCACGCCACCTGGGACCGGCAGAGCGAGAACCAGGCACCCGGACGGCGGCCGGCCCAGCTCACGGCGCAGGCCGGGCCTTGCACAACCGGTCCAGCCTTTGTCGCAGCTCTTGAGCCGTTCTTGCAGCTCTTGGGCCTTTAAGCGAGCTCTTCGGGCGTTAATCGGCGCCATAGCGCCACAAGAGGTGCAAGAAAGCCACCACCGAAACAACAACGCCTCAACGGGAACAACAAAGACTCAATCGTTTGTGCACGCCGGCTCGGGCCGTGCGTGGAACGTCGGACACCACCCCAGCCCCGCACCCAGCGAGCGGCACATTGACCTGGCGGGGAGGTATCTGGCATAGGCGCGGCTGGGCTGGGGCCGCTCCGGCCCGGCCCCGCGAGAAGGCTCGGTATCTGGCATAGGCGCGGCTGGGCTGGGGGAGAGCAACACATCAGGACTACCCACAGCCAACCGTCCCGCAGCCCACCGCCCCACAGCCCACCGCCCCGGAGCTAACCGCCCCGGAGCTAACCGCCCCGGAGCTAACCGTCCCGCAGCCCACCGCGCCGGAGCTAACCGCCCCGGAGCTAACCGCCCCACACACGCCCGGCCCTCGGCACGCCGCCGGTTAGCGCTGCGCGCTCCAGTAGCGCCCCACCTCGACGCGTCCGGCGCCCACGATTCCCTCGAGCAGCTCGCGCAGGTCGGAGGCCAGGGCGCTTTCGCCTGCCACCCACGCGAAGCCCTCTCCCCCGCCGGTGGCCAGGGTGAGGGCGGCGCGCTCGGCGGCCCGCAGTAGCCCGGAGTTGCAGCGCCCGGGCCCAGCCTGGCCCACCATCCAGTCGATGGAGGCGTCGGCGGCGGTAGCAAGGGGGCGTACCTCGGCAACGTCGTACACGGAGATGACGGCGGCGGCGCGCACCCCGGGGGCGGCCTGTTTCATCCAGCGTTCCACGGCCGGTAGGGCGGCCTGGTCGGCAACGAATAGGTACCAGTCGGCGTGGGGCGCGGCGGCGGTGGCGCTGGGACCGCTGAGGTAGGCAACGTCGCCGACCTGGGCGATGAACGCCCACTGGCCTACTAGTCCGCCTTCGTGGCGTAGCACGTCTAGCCAGAGCTCGCCGGCTGCGGGGTCCCAGTGACTGATGGTGTAGTGGCGTCCGCGGCCGCGCAGGGAGTCGGGTAGCCCCGCACCTGTTTGGCCTGGGGCGGCGCGCTCCACCTCTACTCCGGGTTGGGGGATGAGGAGTTTGCAGTGGTCGTCGAAGTTGGGGGAGGCGAGCGGCGGGCACTGGCCCCAGGGCATGTGGCCGGCTAGTTCGGGGCCGGTGAGGATTAGGCGGCGCATGCGTGGGCTGAGGCTGACTGCGCGGGCCACGGTGACTTGGCGCAGGGCAGTCGGCAGTTCGGTTCGCGGCCGCAGGGCGTCGTTACGTTCGGAGTGGGCCATCGTTCCGCCTCTCTGCGGGGCCACCGCCCGGTTCGCCCCGACTTAGGTCCTAGCGCCTAGGCCAACGGTAGCGGCCAGCGTGAGACGAAAGCCAACCGAGCGCCCCACCCAGATAGATTCACTCTATCTATCAGTACAGGAAGTAATGATAGACATTGCCTTGTAAAGCGCTGCCAGAGTGGATACAGTCAGAAAAACACCCGCGAGAACCGCGGCCCCACTGAGAGAGGCGCAAAATGTCCCTGATCAACACCAAGATCAAGCCCTTCAAGACCACCGGGTACCGCAACGGCGCGTTCGTGGACGTGACGGAGGCAGACCTGGCCGGCAAGTGGAACGTCGTCTTCTTCTACCCGGCGGACTTCACCTTCGTCTGCCCCACCGAGCTGTCCGACCTGCAGGGCATCTACGCCGAGCTGCAGGGCATGGGCGTGGAGGTCTACTCCGTCTCCCGCGACTCCCACTTTGTGCACAAGGCGTGGCACGAGACCTCCCCGGAGGTCGGCACCCTGACCTACACGATGCTGGGCGACGTGCAGGGCGTCATCACGGAGAACTTCGACAACATGCGCCCGGAGTCCGGCCTGTCTGACCGCTCCACCTACGTCATCGACCCCGACGGCGTGATCCAGTACCTGGAGACCACCCCGGAGGGCGTGGGCCGCAAGGCCGACGAGCTGCTGCGCAAGATCAAGGCCCTGCAGTACGTGCGCAACCACCCGGGCGAGGTGTGCCCGGCCAAGTGGGAAGAGGGCGACGAGACCCTGACCCCGTCCTTCGACCTCGTGGGCAAGATCTGATTTAGCGCGGAAAACTGCGGGGCCGGGCCGATCTCGGTTGGCCTGGCCCCCTCCCCGCGCTCGCCGATAGGAGCTGATGTAACTGTGGCCATTTTGGATGCGGCTGCCACGGCGCAGCTGAAGCAGTACCTGGAGCTAATCAAGCAGCCGGTGGAGCTGGCGGTGTCGCTGGACGGCGGCGAGGCCTCCGCCAAGACGCGCTCGCTGGTGGAAGAGATCGCGGCTCTCTCTGAGCTGGTGAGCGTGGTGGAGGAGCCGCACGCCTACACGCCCTCCTTCGCGATTCGCCGCGCGGGCACGGACGTGTCGGTGCGTTTTGCCGGCGTGCCGCTGGGGCACGAGTTTTCCTCGCTGGTGCTGGCGCTGGTGCAGGTTGGCGGCCACCCGCCGAGGCTTGAGGACGACGTCGTCGCTGCGGTCAAGTCCCTTGAGGGCGGCGAGTTCGTTACCTACATGTCTTTGACCTGCCAGAACTGCCCCACGGTGGTGCAGGCCCTGAACACCATGAGCGTGCTGAACCCGAAGATCCGCCACACGGCGGTGGAGGGCGGCGTGTTCCAGGAGGAGATCAAGGCCAAGAACATCCTGGCCGTCCCCACGGTCTACAAGGACGGCGCGGTCTTTGACCAGGGCCGCATGGACGTGGCGGACTTCGTGGCGAAGCTGGACGCTGGTGCGGCCGCCCGGGCCGCAGCCGCGCTCTCCGAGAAGGAGGCGTTCGACGTGCTGGTGCTGGGCGCCGGCCCGGCGGGTGCCACCGCCGCGATCTACGCGGCCCGCAAGGCGCTGCGCACGGGCCTGGTGGGGCAGCGCTTTGGCGGCCAGGTGCTGGACACGATGGCGATCGAGAACTTCATCTCCGTGCCCTACACAGAGGGCCCGCGCCTGGGTGCGGCCCTGGAGGAGCACGTGCGCGCCTACGACGTGGACGTGACCACCGGTGTGCAGGCGAGCGCTCTGCGCAAGGGTGCCGACGGCCTGCTGGAGGTGGACTTCGAGGGCGGCGGGCGGCTGCGCTCGCGCTCGGTGGTGCTGGCCACGGGTGCCCGCTACCGCACGCTGGGCGTGCCGGGCGAGGACGAGTACCGCAACAAGGGCGTCACGTTCTGCCCGCACTGCGATGGCCCGCTGTTCAAGGGCAAGCGCGTGGCCGTGATCGGCGGCGGCAACTCCGGCATCGAGGCGGCTATCGACCTGGCGGGCGTGGTGAGCCACGTGACGGTGGTGGAGTTCTTGGACGAGCTGAAGGCGGACGCCGTGCTGGTGGCCAAGCTGCGCTCGCTGCCGAACGTGGAGGTGCTGACCGGCACCCGCGTGGTGGAGGTGCTGGGCGACGGCGCGCAGGTGACGGGCCTGCAGGTGGAGGAGCGTGCCAGCGGGCAGCAGCGCCGCATCGACCTGGCCGGCGTGTTCGTGCAGATCGGTCTGCTGCCGAACACGGACTGGCTGGCGGGCTCGGTGGAGACCAACCGGGTGGGCGAGATCGTGATCGACCCGCGCGGCGCCACCTCCCTGCCGGGCGTGTTCGCGGCCGGTGACTGCACCAACGTGCCTTACAAGCAGATCGTGATCTCGCTGGGCGCGGGCGCCACGGCGTCGTTGAGCGCGTTCGATTACCTGATTCGTTCCGGTGCCGAGGGGGCGAGCAGCGATGAACCTGCGTGACCTCGAATACCTGGTGGCGGTGGCCGATGCCAGGTCCTTCCGGGCGGCGGCCACGAATTGCGGGGTTTCGCAGCCCACGCTGAGCGTTCAGATCAAGAAGCTGGAGACGGAGCTGGGCGTCTACCTGGTGGACCGCACGGCCAACCCGGTTTCCATCACCCCCGTTGGGGAGAAGGTGGTGGAGCGGGCGCGCCTGGCGCTGGAGGAGGTCAAGGCGGTCCGCGCGATCGCGCTGGCTGAGACGGGCTTGCCGCACTCTGTGCGCCTGGGCATGTTCCCCACGCTGGGCCCGTACCTGGCGCCGCACGTGCTGCCTGGCCTGCGCAAGGCGCTGCCGGGTGTGGAGGTGCTGCTGGCTGAGGACAAGTCCGCCTCCCTGTTGGCGTCGCTGGAGGCCGGCAAGCTGGATGCGGCGCTGGTGGCGCTGCCGGTGGAGAATCCGCGCCTGCACGCCCTGCCGCTGTTCCGCGAGGAGTTCGTGCTGGCCGCCCCGACGGGGCACCCGGTGTTGGCCGATTGCGGGGTTGGGGTGGACGACGTTGCCGCCGGCGCCCCCTCCGCCGCGCCTGCTTCTGCCGAGGCCGGCCTGGCCGGCCCGGCGCGGGTCAATGCCCGCAACCTGGAGGGCGCGGAGCTGCTGCTGCTTTCGGCCGGGCATTGCCTGGGTGACCAGGTGCGCGAGTGGGTGGAGGCCAACGGCTCGTCCTACCGGGGCGACTACATGGCCAGCTCGCTGGAGTCCATGCGACACATGGTGGCGGCCGGCAACATCACGCTGCTGCCGGCGCTGGCGGTGGCGCCGCCGGTGGCGGCCACGCCCGGGGTGGAGTTGCGCCGGTTCGCGGCGGATGCGCCCTCGCGGGATATCGCGCTGGTGTGGCTGGATAACTCCCCGCGCACGGAGCTGTGGGAGTCCCTGGCGGCCACCCTGGTGCCGAAGGTGAGCGCCCTCCCGGAGGGCATGATCCAGCCTCTCTAGGGGCTGCCGTTTTCCCGCCCGGCCGGGGTTGCCCGGGGGCTGGCCTTGGGGTGGGGCGCGAGTTCTCGCGCCCCACCCCACCGCTTTTACTCCGCTTCCAGGGCCGTGAGCACGGAGCGGTGGGCTTCCCAGATCTCCACGGGCATGCCCGGGAAGGAGGCCAGGTGCTCGGCGCGGCGCTCCATCTCTGCCTTCCACTTGGGCACGTCGATGGTCAGCAGCCGCTCCAGGTCCTCGGCCGGCAGGTCTAGCCCGGTCAGGTCCAGCTCCTCGGGCAGCGGCACGATGCCCACGGGGGTCTGGCGGCCCTTGGCGCGGCCTTCCTTGAGGTCCATGAGCCAGAGCAGGGCGCGCAGGTTCTCGCGGTAGCCCGGCCAGATGTAGCGGCCGTCCGCGTCGCGCTGGAACCAGTTGACGTGCGCGAAGATGGGCTGCTCCTTGGCGGCGCCCACGATGCGCAGCCAGTGCTGGGCGTATTCGCCCTCCGGGTAGGCCATGAAGGGGCGCATGGACATCGGGTCGTAGCGCAGCACGCCCTCCTTGCCCTCGGCGGCGAAGGTGGCCTCCACGCCCAGGGTGAGACCGTCGTAGACGCCCTCGGCAAGGGAGCGCATGGCGCGGATCAGCGGCTCGCGGTCCTTGGCACGCCCGCCGAAGATGATCGCGTCGATGGGCACGCCCTCGGGGCGCTCGAAGTCCGTGGCCACGTTGGGGACGTTGGCCAGGGTGGTGGTGAAACGGGAGTTGGGGTGGGCCCAGGCGTCCTCCTTGGCGTCGGAGCGCTGGCGCTCCACGGGGCGGTCGGAGATGAGCTCGCCCTTCCAGTCGCGCCAGCCGGTGACGTCTACCGGCGGCTGCGGGGTGCGGCCCTCCCACCACACCTCCTGGGTGAGCTCGTTGTAGGCCACGTTGGTGAACAGGGTCTTGGTGCCGGGCGCGATGGACTCCACGGCTGTGGGGTTGGTGACCTCGTTGGTGTCCTTGGCGACGCCGAAGGCACCGAACTCGGGGTTCATGCCGTACAGGCGGCCGTCTGCGGGGTTGACCCACAGCCAGGCGATGTCGTCGCCGTAGAACTCGACGTGGTAGCGCTCCCCGAGGGCGTCGGGGGCCAGCATCATCGCCAGGTTGGTCTTGCCGGAGGCGGAGGGGAAGCCGCCGCAGATGTGGTAGCGGCGCCCGGTCTGCTTGTCCGTGATGCCGATGAGCATGAACTGCTCTGCCAGGAACTCCTTGGAGGCCCAGCCGTCGTAGCAGGCCTGGCGCAGGCCGTGGGCGATCTTGCCGAGCAGGGCGTTGCCGCCGTAGGAGGAGCCGAAGTGGAGGATGGTGCGCCGGTCGGCGACGGTGGCGAACAGGCGCTGATCGGCGTCGGTGCCCTGCCCCAGGTTCTCCAGGTCGCCGGTGACGTGGACGGCGCGCACAAAGTGGTCGGGCTCCGCGAGGTTTTCCACGTACTGCACGCCCACGCGGGCCATGCGGATCATGTGGTGGACCACGGTGCGCGAGTCGGTCAGCTCCACGCCCACCGCGTACTTCTCTAGCGGGCAGCCCACCGGGGACATCAGGTAGGGCACCACGTACATGGTCTTGTCCTCTGAGGCGCCGCGCATGCGCTCGGTCTGAATCTCCACGGTCTGCGCCGCGTCGCGCCAGTTGTTGTAGGCGCCCTTCTCCGCCGGGTCTGCGGTGGCGACCACGGTGCGTTCCTCGGAGCGCGCCGTGTCCTTCCAGTAGGAGCGCGAGTAGTACAGCCCGCCCTTGACGGGCAGGATTTCCCCGTACTCCAGGGATTCGGCCAGCAGGCGGTCGTCGTCGGCTGCGTCTACGACCTCGATGCGGTCGGGCTGGGTGATCTCCGCCCACTCCTTCACGTAGGCCCGCACGTGGGGGTTGTGCAGACCGGCCTGGTCCAGGATGGCGTCAACGTCCTTCATGGCTCCTTCTTCCCGCGCCGCGCGCGTCGGCAGACTTCGTTGTGCCGAACATTATTGTTCGCACGCACTAATCTAGCGCCGCGCGCGGCGGATTTCCAGCGCGCACCGAAAGGGGGCAGCCCCAAGCCCGCCCAGCCAACCGCCGCGCGGGTCACCCGCACACCCACACGCCCACGCCCGCACCCCACCGCCCGAGACTCGCCCCGGCGGCGGACCAGCCGGGCCGCGCCCTTCCTCCCGCAGGATGAACTTCCGACCAATTCCCCTGCTGCTATACACCGCGTACATACGCCGCGTTTATAGTGGCGCCGTGGACACGAGACTGACCCTGCTGGGCCTGCTCAACGCGGGCTCCGGCTACGGATATGACCTGAAGAACTCCTGGGACCGCTGGTTCGCGCAGACCAAGCCCCTGGCCTTCGGGCAGGTGTACGCCACCCTGGCGCGCCTGCTGCGCGACGGCCTGATCGTCACGGCGGGCGCCGAGCCCGGCGCCGGCCCGGAGCGAAAGCGCTACCAGATCACCCCGGCCGGCCGCGAGCTGGTCGCCAACTGGCTCTTCTCCCCCCAGGTCGCCGCCACCTCGATCCAGGCCGAGCTGTTTGCCAAGACCGTCATCGCCCTCCTTTTGGATGACGACGCCCAGCGCCTGCTGGACCTGCAACGCCTGGAACACATGGCCCAGCTGCGCGAGCTCACTCGCCGCAAGCAGGGTGCGGACCTGTCCACTGTCCTGATCGCCGACCACGCGATCTTCCACCTGGAGGCCGATCTGCGCTGGATCGACCTGACCAGCGCCCGCCTGGGCGCGCTACGCAAGGAGGTATTGGCGTGAACGCCCCCATCCTTTCCGCCCGTGGACTGCACCTGTCCTACGGCCCCACCCACGCCCTGCGCGGGGTGGACATCGACATCGCCGCCGGGGAGATCCTGGCCGTGATGGGCCCCTCCGGCTCCGGCAAGTCCTCGCTGCTGCACGTCCTGGCCGGCGTGCTGCTGCCCGACGCCGGCAGCGTCATCTTTGGCGGCCGCGACGTGACCAAGTGCAGCGAGGACGAGCGTTCCCGCCTGCGCCTGCGCGAGTTCGGTTTCATCTTCCAGTTCGGCCAGCTGCTGCCGGACCTCTCCGCCGTGGACAACGTGGCCCTGCCGCTGCTCTTGACGGGCGTCAAGCGCCGCCGCGCCACCCAGATCGCCCGCGAGCGCCTGAGCGCCCTAGGCCTGGACGCGGAGGCCGACAAGCTGCCCACCGCCATGTCCGGTGGCCAGGCGCAGCGCGTGGCCGTGGCCCGCGCCCTGGCGCTGCACCCTAAGATCATCTTCGCCGACGAACCCACCGGCTCCCTGGACTCCCTCTCCGCCGAGCAGACCATGGAGGTGCTTATCTCCACCGCCCGGCAGGCCGGCGCGACCGTCGTGATCATCACCCACGACCCGCGCACCGCCGCCTACGCCGACCGTGAGGTCATTGTGCGCGACGGCCTGATCACCGCCGGCTCCCTGCTAGAGCCCACCAACCGGTTCACCGGCGCCCCCACCACGATGCCCGCCCTTCTACCCGGCCAGGTCGGGATGGCCGACGTTGCCGCCCACGCCCCCGCCACCGCGCCCGGCCCCCTGCCCGGCCAGGTGGGGCAGGCCGGCTCCACTGCGGCCGGTTTCGTGGGGGCGGCGGGAGGAGCGTCGTCCACCCAGGGCGTAGCAGGACTCGGTGCGCTGGGAGGGCAGGCGGCCCAATGAGGAATCTGGACTTCGTTCGCACCGTATCCATCTCCAACCGCTCCAACCGCAACCGCCTGTTGGGGATCATCGCGGGCGTGATGGTGGGCGTAAGCCTGGCGCTGCTACTGCTGGCCGCCTCCAACTCCTTCCCCACCCGCAACCTGCGCTCCACTTGGGCGGAGAACAGCGGATCCAGCTACGACTTCGATCCCTCCAACGCGCAGGTGGGAGCCGACCAGATGCTGGTGAGCGCGACGATTGACCACTACGCGGGCAACAAGATCAACGTGCTGTTCTTCCACGCCCAGCCGGAAACGACCGCCACCATCCCGGGTGTGCCGCGGCTGCCCAAGGAGGGGACCTTCCTGGTCTCCCCGGCCCTGGCCCAGCATGTGCGCACCGCGGGTGCGGGCGAGCTCTCAGAGCGGTGGGGCACCCTGGCAGGCGAGCTACCCACCAGCGCCCTGCGCGGGCCGGACTCGCTGGTGGCCCTGGTGTCCACCGACCTGGAGACCGTGCTGAACACACCCGGAACGGACAGCCCCATCTTGGTTCGCGAACTGGTTGGGAAGGACTTCTCCAGCACCGCCTACCGCATCGTCGCCTTGATCGGCGCGGTGGCCGTGCTGGTACCGGCCCTACTACTTATCGGCATCGTCACCGAGCTCGGCGCCGTGCAGCGCCAGCAGCGCTTCTCCACGCTGCGCCTGATCGGGGCAACCCCGGGCCAGGTGGCCGCCGTCTCCGCGCTCGAGACTGGAGTGACCTCCCTGGTCGGCTCCCTGCTGGGCATCGGCCTCTACCTGGCCGTGGTGCCCCTGGCCGCCCAGATCCCTATCGAGGGCTCGCGCTTCTACCCCGGTGACCTGATCCTGGCGCCCCTGCCGATCGCGCTGACCGTGATCGGCGTGGTGACGCTCTCCACCGGGTGGGCATGGTTGAAGGCGCGCCGCCTGGGCCAAAATCCCCTCGTCCACGCGCGCCGGAGAAACGAAAAGCGCCCCCGCTGGTGGTCGATCGTGCCGCTCGTGATTGGCGTGGCCGCATTCGCAGCGCCTGCGGTGGCCAAGCAGTTCGACCAGGAATCCACGCTACTGAGCGTCTACTCCGGTGAGCTGCTGCTGGCTGGCTTCCTTGGCACCGCCTTCGGCCTCCTCTGGGCCGGGCCGTGGCTGACCGCCCTGGTGGCGCGTGCGACCAGCGGCCTGGCAGGCTCCCCCGCCCTAGTGGTGGGGGCGAACCGGGTGGCCCACCACCCGCGCGCCACCTTCCGCTCCGTGGCCGGCATGGTCATCGCGGTGTTCACCGTCACCTTCTTCTCAGTGGGGATCACCTCCGCCGCCTCCGAGTTCAAGGGAGACTCCGGGCCCGGCGCGCTGCCTGCCGGGGCCCTGGTTAGCCGGGTCTACGAGACACCGGAGGCGATCGCAGCCGCCACCACCGCCGTCCGTGGCGTCGAGGGAGTCACCGACGCGTTCTCCCTCCACCCCTCCTACCTGGAATCTCACCCGAGAGGCTCCTACAGCACGCTGCTCGCCACCGACGCCGTCAAGCTGGGCCTGGACGTGCCTGCCGGTGCCGAGTGGGTGGCCGTCAACGAGGGCTGGATAACCGGCTACGAGGAGGCCAAAGTGATCAAGTCCGCCCAGCCGGTCAAGGGCCCGGACTCCCTCACCGAGCTCGTGGTGCTCACTGACGGCAAGACCGCCAGCGTGGAGCGAGCCCGCACCACTCTGCTCCTGCGCCAGCTGAACTTTTACTCCTCTCCCCGCACGCCCGCAGACACCCGCAGCTGGTACAACGACGCCCCCGAGATCGAGTTCTCCATCCTGGCCTCCATCGGCATCCTCATCGCCGCCGCGATCTCCACCGTTGCCCTGGGCGTCTCCACCTACGCGGCATTCGTGGACCGGCTGCGGGTGTTCGGGCTACTCAGGCTATCCGGCATGCCCCGCAAGGTTTTGGGCCGGATCACCGCCTGGGAGGCCGCGCTGCCCGTGGCCACCGTATTCCTGCTCTCCGTGGGCCTGGGGGCGTTCTCAGCCTGGGCGCTGGTCACCGGCGTCTCCCAACGCAAGGTGGGCGTCCCGGGCCCCATCTTCCTGGTCACGCTGGCCGCCTGCCTGGCCTTGATGATGGCCGCAGTCGCCGCGACCTCGCGGGCCGCAGCCAAGGCGGACACCGGCGGGATCACCCGCTTCGAGTAGCCCCGGGCCCGGGATGGTGGGAGACGGCCCGGGCCGTGCCCACCAATGCCACCCTCGTCCCGCTCGCCGGTACCGCAGCACACTGCGGGGCCGGCGAGCGGGCGTGCGCAAACAATTGAGGGCTTAGTGCACCTCTCGTAGGGTTGGCCCACCGATCGTGGGCTTAGTGAACCTCTCGAGGGCTTACCCGGGCCGGTAGCCCCTCAGTCGGTGCACCAACCCCGCAATAGGTGCACCAAAAGCTCAATAGGTCGAGTAACCCCACAGTCAGTTGCGCAACAGTGCCCGACGCCGTCCGGGCGGGCGTCCCCGTCCGGCAGATAAGCAAGGCACTAGGCAGCCCGAACCCCGAGGCGGCCGACCAGCGCACCGCGCCCGGCCCCAGTCCTCGGCCGTCTGACCGGCGCGTCCGTTCCAGCGCACCGCGCCCGGGCCGGTCCCGGCGCGGTGCCTGCGCGGTCAGCACAGTCTGGCCCGGGCCCCGGGGCGGCCGGACCAGCCATCCTCGTCGATGGGCCGCTGCAGACCGACCTTGCGCAAACGATTGCGCCTTTATTGCAGTCATTGAGCCGTTGTTGCAGCTCTCCTGGCCTTGGGCGACCTATTGCGCCTTTAATCGGCCCCGTAGCGCTTCAAAAGGTGCAACAAAGCCACGACCGGTACAACAAGGGCTCAACGGGAACAACAAAGGCTCAATCGGTTGCGCACGGCGGCTCGGCCCGCGTGAGCCGCCCGCGCCGGGGTGGTGGGAGCCGCGCTCCCGGCTCCCACCACCCCGGTTCACGTTTTGACCAGCTTCGCCCACTAGGCGGACACGTGGTTAAAGTTCGTCCATGACTTCGCTAGTGCACGCCGACGAGGGCGGCTTCTTTGGTTCGCACGGTGGGCGCTTTGTGCCCCCGCAGCTCGAGACTCCCATCGCTGAGGTGGCAGCGGCCTACGCCGAGGCCCGCCAGGACCCCGAGTTCCAGGCAGAGTATGAGGCGCTGCTGGCCGACTACGTTGGCCGCCCCTCCCCGCTGTTCCTGGCCGAGGGCTTGAGCCGCGAGCTGGGCGGCGCCAAGATCTACCTCAAGCGCGAGGACCTGAACCACACCGGCGCGCACAAGATCAACCACTGCCTGGGCGAGGGCCTGTTGGCCAAGCGCATGGGCAAGAAGAAGCTGATGGCTGAGACGGGCGCCGGCCAGCACGGCGTGGCCCTGGCCACCGCTGCTGCTCTGCTTGGCCTGGAGTGCGAGATCCACATGGGCGCCATCGACGTGGAGAAGCAGCGCCCCAACGTGGTGCGCATGCAGATGCTGGGCGCCAAGGTGGTCTCCGTCGAGTCCGGCGGCCGCTGCCTGAAGGACGCCGTTGACTCCGCGTTCTCCGTGTTCGCGCGCGACTACAAGGACACCTTCTTCGCCATCGGTTCCGTGGTGGGCCCGGACCCGTACCCCTCGATGGTGCGCGACTTCCAGTCGATCGTGGGCCGCGAGGCCAAGAAGCAGATCCTGGCCAAGGAGGGCCGCCTGCCCGACGCGCTGGTGGCCTCCGTGGGCGGCGGCTCCAACGCGCTGGGTCTCTTCACCGAGTTCCTGGAGGACACCGAGGTGAAGATGTACGGCGTGGAGCCTGCGGGCCGCAACCTGGACGTGGTGGGCGAGCACGCCGCCACCATGACCTTCGGCACCCCGGGCATGCTGCACGGCATGAAGACCCTGGTGCTGCAGGACGAGGCGGGCGAGCCTGCCCCGGTTCACTCCATCGCCTCCGGCCTGGACTACCCGGGCGTTGGCCCGCAGCACGCGTTCCTGAAGGAGGTGGGCCGCGTGGAGTACGTGCACGCCTCCGACGCCGAGACGCTGGCCGCCTTCCAGATGCTGTGCCGCACGGAGGGCATCATCCCGGCGCTGGAGTCCTCCCACGCGCTGGCGCACGCCATCCGCCTGGCCCCGACGCTGAGCAACGACCAGATCGTCGTGGTCAACCTGTCCGGTCGCGGCGACAAGGACATCGACTACGTGGCCGAGCGCCTGGCAGAGCACGCCTAGGTCAATCGGGCCCCATCCGGTGGGGGCGGCGGGATTGCTTCCCGCCGCCCCCACCGTCGTTTCACGCGTGAAACAGCTGCTATCTGCTGAACAGTCCGGCCAGGTCCAGCTCCGCCGGCGCCCCGGCCCCGATCACCTCCCCTTCCCGCAGCAGCACCAGCTGGTCGCACTGCTCGGCCTCCTGCAGGTAGTGGGTGGTCACCAGGATTCCCGCCCCGGCCCGCGCGCGCATGCGCAGCTGCTGCCACAGGCGCGCCCGGCCAAGCGGGTCCAGCCCGGAGGTGGGCTCGTCCAGGATCAGCAGGCGCGGACGGTGAACGTTGGCTGCGTGGAAGGCCAGCACGCGCCGGGCCCCGAGCGGCAGCCCGCCCACCGGCGCGCCTCCTAGCTGGGCGGCGAAGGCCGCCGCCTCAGTCCCGATCTGCGCGCCGTGCACCCTGGCCACCAGCTCAAGGTTCTGCCGGGCATTCAGGCTCGGGTACAGGCCCAGGCCCTGCGCCAGGTAGCCGATGTGGCGGCGCCCCTGCCTGCCCGGGGCCAGCCCCATCAGCTCCGCCCGCCCGCCGCTGGGCTGCTCCAGGCCCAGCAGGATCCGCATGAGCGTCGTCTTACCGGCCCCGTTTCCCCCGATCAGCCCGACCACCTGGCCCGGCCTCACCTCCAGGTCCACGCCCTTGAGCGCCTCGAAGCTGCCAAAGCGGCAGCGCACCCCGGTGGCCCGCGCCAGCGGTCGGCCCACGCCCACAGCCGCACCCGCAGCCTCCACACCGACACCCACGCCCGCAGCCGTGCCCGCCCCCTCGACGCCAACGCCCACGGCCCCGGCACCCGCGTCCTCTGCCCGCACGCCGTCCGTGCTCCCGCCCCCTGCGCGCTCGGCGCCGCGTTCTCCGGGCGGTGGGGCGGCAGCGTCGTCCTTCCCCTCCTGCCTGGCCAGCAGCAGCGCGATCGCGGCGTTTTCCAGGCTGGGGGCGCGTTCCTCCCGCGCGCCGGCGGGGCGTAGCTGCGCGGTGGGTGTCCAGCCGTAGCGCGCCCGCCCCACGTTCCAGGTGCGGCCCTCCGGCAGGCACTCCTCCCCTTCCGGCAGGCACTCCTCCCCCTCGGCCAGGCGCCAGATTCTGCCGGGGGCCTGCGCGCAGACCTCGGCGGGCGTGCCGACTGCCAGCAGGTCGCCGTCGGCTAGGAAGAAGACGCGGTCGGCGCGGGCGGCCTCGTCCAGGTAGGTGGTGGCCAGCACCACGGTGGCGCCCTCCCCCGCCGCCGCGCGCAGCAGGGCCCAGATTTGGGCGCGCGAGTCGGGGTCCACGCCGGTGGTGGGCTCATCCAGTAGGAGCAGGTCGGGGCGATGCAGCGCCGCCAGCACGAAGCCAAGCTTCTTGCGCATGCCGCCGCTGAGCCGCCCTGCCAGGCGCCCGCCTACCTCGCCCAGGCCGGCCAGTTCCAGCAGTTTCTTGGCGCGCGGTTGCCACGTCGCGGCGGGCAGGCGGTGCACCCGAGCGGCGAATTCGACGTTCTCTGCCACGCTCAACTGCCGCCACACGCCGTCGCCATCCCCCTGGTAGCCCACGGTTGGACGACGTTGCCCCTGCGGCCCCTCCCACTTCACCGTGCCCGGCGTGGCGGCGGGCACCCGCCCGGCCAGGAGGCGCAGCAGGGTGGACTTGCCGGCCCCGTCCCCGCCCACCAGGGCTGAGACGGTGCCGGGGCGGAACTCCCCGGACAGGGCGGTGAGGGCAACGACTCGCCCGTAGGTGACGGTGGCGTCTTGGAGGCGCAGCATCAGCGGCCTCCTCCGTGCGCCAGGCTGTAGCGCATGCGAGCCGTGGCCGCCCCGAAGATTCCGAGCGCCATGGCGGCCATGATGGCCAGCGGCAGCCACATGGTCTCCAGTCCGGCGCCGCGCAGCATGACCCCCAGGGAGAACTGGCGGAACCAGGTCAGGGGCAGGCAGTAGCCGATGGCCCTGATCCAGGCCGGCATGGTGCCCAGCGGGTAGATGAGGCCGGAGAGGATGATCTGCGGCACCACCATCATGATGGCCAGCTGGATCGCCTGGCCGGTGGTCTGGGAGATGGATGAGATGAACACGCCCACGCCCAGCACCACGAAGGCGAAGAGCAGCACCCCGAGGGCGAACAGGAGGGCCGAGCCTTCGAAGGGGACGCCGAACAGGGTGAGGGCGACCACGGTGACGACGGCCATGTCCAGCACTGCCAGCAGGAAGTAGGGGGTGATCTTGCCCAGGATGATGTCCACCGGGCGCAGCGGCATGACCGCCAGTTGCTCCAGGGTGCCCGCCTCCCGTTCCCGCACCAGGCCGATGGAGGTGATGAGGACCCCGATGAAGACCATGATGAGCCCGACCAGCGGCGGCACCATTACCCAGGCGGTGGACAGGTCTGGGTTGAACATGACGGTGACTAGGGAGTCGGCGTCCAGGCTGGGCACCTGGGGTAGCTCCGGCAGTTCGGGCAGGGCGGGCAGCTCGGTCTGGGACGGGAGGGTGGGGAGGGCGTCGCCGGCGGGAAGTTCCGGCAGCGGCGGGAGGGCCGGCATGGGGGCGCCCGGGGGAGCTGGCTGAGCCCGTCTAGCGTTTGGGCGAGCTGCGGCAGCACCTGGCGGAGGTTTTCTAGCTGCGGCAGGGCGGCGCGTAGTTCTTCGAGGGGGGCTCGGAACTGTTCGAGGTCGGCGCGCATGCCCGCCATCTGCTCCAGCTGCGCCTCGGCCTGGGCCTGGGCGTCGCTGGCGGCGAGCTCCACCACGTAAGCACGCGCGGCCTGCGCCATGAAGAGCTCCGAGCCGTCCACGTATGCGCGCATCCGCTCCGAGAGCGGCGCTGCGGCCGTGGTGGCGCCCTGAGTGGTTTTGGTCAGGAGTACGACGTCGTAGCGCTGGCCGCGCAAAAGTTGTGCCGCGTTTTCTGCGCCGGCGGGTGGGGCGTCGTCCACTAGTTCGATGTCGAAGTGGGCGGCGCCGACCTCGTTTTGCCTGATGTCCTGGCTGAGGGCGGTGGCGCCGGGGCCGATGACGGCCACGCTGACGCGGTCGACGCGGAAGGAGGCGGCGTAGCCGAAGATGATGAGCAGGACTACCGGGAGGGCCACCAGCATGGTGAGGGTGCGCCGGTCCCTGACGAGCTCGCGAAACTCCTTGATTATGAGCGCTTTCATCGCACCATCCCCCATTTCATCGGCTGATGAATTGGATACTAGTCCATAGTTTCCCCGCGTGGGGAAACTGGGGGTGGGCAATAATGGATCGGGGCGAGGAAAGGAGGTAGACGTGCAGGCACAGTCGACGGCCGGGGCGGGCCAGCCGGCCGGTCGGAGGCCACGCCGAGGCGCCACCGCCGGCGCACGCGGGCCGCGCACCGAGGCCCGCGACTGGCGGGCGGAGATCCTGCAGGCTGAAGCGGCGCACGAAAAACGTCTATGGGTCCCAAGAGACTCGTTGTCACGGTAGGCGGTTCGTGAATATCGGGTCGATAACTGAACGAAGTAGATGAGC
>NZ_JBZXJM010000012.1:0-92964 GCF_058725725.1 Buchananella sp. 103232
CCGAAATCCAAACGTTCGTTGCCACCCAGTTCTCCGGCTGGGCGACCCCCGGGAAGGAATGACATGTTCACCCTGAATAACCTCAGCCACCGCTACGGGCGCAAGACCGCCCTGGACGGGCTGAACGTGGCCCTGCGGCCGGGCGTAGTTACGGGGCTGATCGGCCCCAACGGCTCGGGCAAGACCACCCTGATGAAGTCGATGGCCGGTTACCTGCTGTATAAATCAGCGGTCAGTTCACCCTGAACGGGCGGGAGGTAGACGTGGACGCGCGCCTGGCATGGTGTGCATACGCCGGCCAGATCGCGGAAACCTCCACCGGCATGCTGGGGTACTACGCCGGCTACGCCGCCTGCCGTCCCACCTGGGACCAGGGAATGTTCGACCGCCTGCTGTCCCGCTTCGGGCTCTCCCTGAAGGACAAGGTGACCAAGTACTCGCGCGGCCAGTCCACCATGCTGGTGGCCGCCGGCGCGCTGGCCAGCGGGGCGCCGGTAGTGCTGCTGGACGAGGTCCAGGCCACCATGGACGTCCCCAACCGCTACGCCCTCTACGAGGAGATCACCAGGATCGCCGCGCAGGGCGAGCGCACCATCATCGTCGCCCACCTGGTCTCCGAACTGGAAAACCTGGTGGAGGACGTGGTGATCCTCAAGGAAGGCAAGCTGCTCTCCGCCGGGCCTGCGGAGGAGCTGCGCTCCCGCCTGACCGCGCTGGTTGGCCCCGCCGACGTCCTGTCGGCCGCAGTGCGGGAAAACGCCTGGAAGGTGGTCAGCTCCCGCGAACTCGGGCCCACCCGGGAAGTGGTGTTGGACTGCCATCCGGAGCGCTCCCTGCTGGCTGGGCTCGCCGCCCAGGGCGTGCAGATAAGCCCCGTCCCCTTCCAGGACGCCTTTGTCCACTTGATCCAGGAGGAGAACTGAAATGGCTGCGAAACTGACCCACTCGATCCCCTCGGCGGCTGCGGCGGCGCCCGGCGGCCAGGGTCGTCCGGGGTCCGGCCGGTCCGGCTGGTTCTGGTGTGCCGGCTTTGCCCGCACCGCCCAGGTTCTGGGACCTGGCCAAGGCAAACCTAAAGATGAGCAAGGGATTTCTTCTCACGGTCCCCGTGATCGTGGTGGGGAACTTTGCCATCAACGTCGCCGTGAGGCTGATCGCCGGCTACAAGCCCACCAGCCCTGAGCTACTGATTTTCGGGATGATGACCGTGGCGTGGGGCTTCGTGCTGGTCATGGGCGTCCTGGAGTACGCGGTGCCTTCGGTCGCCTCGACTAGCGGGGCATCGAGGCTGCGCCAGATCGCAGCGTCTTGGACGGCGGACCTGGCGCTAGGACCGTCGTTCCGCTGGTCTTCATCCTCCCCGCAGTGGCGCGAATGCTCTTCCCCGGGGCCTCCCGGGCCGGGTACGAGCTCTACAGTGCAGAGCCCGTCTGGCACGGCCTGGCGATGGTGTTTGCCATCGTGGCCCTAGCGGCGGCCGGGCGCCTGATCGGCATCGGCTTCGTCAGGCTCCACTGGACCGCAGGGGTGGCGCTCATCGTCCCCTGGCTGGCGCTGGCGGCCGTGGTGGTGCTGTTCTTCGTGCCCATGTACGGGCAGGCCTCGGTGGGCGACTTCCTGCAGCTGCCGCGCTGGGGCGCCCCGCTGGTCGGGGCGGTGTTGGTCGCCGCCAGCGTCGCCTGGGGGCGCAAGATCAGGCTCACCACGCTGTAAGGCAAGCACCCGGGCGGGGCGGGAAGGCCGCCCCGCCCGGGAGGGAGCCGGGCCGCGCCGGCCGGACGGGGAAGGCAAGCCTGCGGGGCAACGCAAAGGGCGGGCGGACACGCAACGTGTCCGCCCGCCCCCTCTGCTTTGCGGCAGGGTCAGGCGCCCGTGGTCCGCGCGGCCAGCGCCGCCAGGGCGCCGTCCGGCTTCGCCATGAGCTCGTCCCACCGGCCCACCTCGACAACGCGGCCGCGATCCATGACCACGATCTGGTCGGCGTACCTCACCGTGGAGATCCGGTGCGCGATCACCACCAGGGTGCGGCCCCGGGCGGCCCGGGTGATCCCGTCCAGCACGCGCGCCTCCGTGGCGGCATCGAGCTGGCTGGTGGCCTCATCCAGCACGGTGACCGGGGCGGCGCGCAGCAGGGTCTGCGCCAGCGCCAAGCGCTGGCGCTGCCCGCCCGAGACGCGCTCGCCCATCTCGCCCACCTTGGTGTCCAGGCCGGCCGGCTCGGTGGCCAGCCATTCGTCCAGGGCTGCGGCGCTGCACGCGGCCGCCACCGCCTCCTCCGACGCCCCCGGCGCGGCCAGGCGCAGGTTTTCCCGCACGCTCATGTTGAACACGTGCGGCCGCTGCGGGGCGTAGGCCACCACCTCGCGTAGGCGGGCCAGGTCCAGGCGGCGCACATCCACCGCCTGCCCGTTAGCGCCCACCAGCTCCACGCTGCCCGCATCCGTGTCCCACGTGCGCGTCAGCAGGGAGGCGAGCGTGGACTTACCCGAGCCCGACGCCCCCACGATCGCTGTCACCTTCCCCGCCGGGATGTCCAGGTCCACGCCGTGCAACACCTGGGGTCGCTGGGCGGCCGGAGCGGCACCGGGCCCGGTGCTTGGGGCGGCGGGCGGGAACGTCGTCCCCGCTGCCAGTGGGCGTGGGGGTGGTAAGCGCCTCACGCAGGGCGGGGTGGGTGAAGTCCACGCCGCGCACGCGCACGCCCACCGCGCCGCCGTTAGCAGTGCCCACCGCGCCGCCGTTAGCGCCGCCGCCCTCAGCGGCGTCGCCCTCGGACGAGCCGCCACCGTCAACCGCGCCGCCGGTGGCCAGCTCCAGCGGGGAGTCGGGCTGCGCCACCAGCGGGGCGCGGTCGAGGCCTCGAAGATGCGCCGGGCGCTTGCCCACGCCTGGTCCAGGTCCACCGCGAAGTCCTCCACGGCCAGCACTGGCGCGAACGCCGCCAGCGCCACGCCGACCGCCATGCCCAGCTGCCCCGCGCTGAGCTCGCCGGCCAGCCACAGGTGCCCGGCCACGCCCGTCATAGCCACCACGGCCCGCTCGAGTAGCGCCTGGTTCAGGCCGCGCCGGGCCGCCACCCAGCCGCCCGCCGTGCGCAGCCCGGCGCCGATCTGCTCCTCGTGGCTCGCCATCTGGTCCAGACGGCGCTGTTGGGCGCCAAAGGCCAGGACCTCGCGCACGCCCTGCACCGAGTCGGTGACCTGGTGGGACAGCGCCCCGCGCGCCCGCCTGATCCGCACCGCCGCGGCCTCGCTGGCGCGCCCACCCAGGGCAGGCACCACCGCGCCGGCCAGCACCAGGAACGGCGCCAACGCCAGTGCGACCCACCACGACGTGCTCATCCCCAGGTGCGTCAACACCGCCACCGGCACCAGCACCGCCGTGGTCAGCGGTGGGAGTGGGCGTGGGAGTGGGCGTGGCCGTGGGCGCCGGCCTGCGCGCGGCCCCGGGGTACGTTTTGAGCGCTGTCCTTCTGGTTGGCCATCTGCACCCTCCCTCTCGTCTCCGGCGTCGCTCACGTTTGGCGAGGTCAAGCCCCTTTCCTGCAGCTGCTCGCTGCACTCGCGCGGGGCGGCTGCCGGTGGGGACGGGGCTTTGCGAGGAACCCTACTCCCGGGTTTAAGACTGCGGGTCAGATGCACGGCCGCAGCGCCGGCCAAGAGAAGTGCCCCCGAGACGATTCGAACGTCCGACACCCGCTTTAGGAGAGCGGTGCTCTATCCACTGAGCTACGAGGGCCCACCCCGGCGCCCGGGGGCACCAAGGAAGTACCCCGGTAGCCTACCGGGAAAGCGGGGGTGCGGGAAACTCCCGCACCCCCGCGTCCATCACACCCGTCCTAGCGCCGACTCCAGCGGCCCGTGTACGACGGCTCGCCTTCCTTCTTCTTGTTCGGCCCCGGCACCACCATGACCGGGCAGGTGGTGTGGTTCAGCAGCGCCTGGCTGGTGGAGCCCAGCAGGAGCCCGGCAAAGCCGCCCCGCCCACGGGTACCGACCACCACCAGGTCCACGGCGGTGGAGAACTCGGCCAGCAGGGCGGCCGGGTTGCCGTCCAGGGCGTGGCGCCGCACGTTCACGTCCCGCCCGCCCAGCACGCTCTCGATGGTGGCGTCCAGGCCGGCGCGAGCGTCGGCCACCACCGTCTCGCGGTCCACGGAGGTCGGGATCCAGGACAGCGTGCCCATCCCGGTGGTCATGGGCACGGCCGCCACGGCGGTCAGCTCGGCGTTCCACAGCATCGCTTCGTCGATCGCCAGGGAGAGGGCGCGGGCGGCAACGTCGGACCCATCCACGCCCACCACGATGCGGCGGATCGGCGTGAACTCGCTGCCGGACTCGTGGCGCGGCACCACCACGACGGGACAGTGGGCGTGCGCGGGCACGGCGGAGGAAACCGCGCCCAGCAGCCGGTCGGCGAACCCGCCGCCACCGCGCGTGCCGACCACCACCAGCCAGGCGTGCTTGGAGCGATCCACCAGCACGCCGGCCGGGTCGCCCGTCTCCAGGTCAGCCTCCGCCTCGATCCCGGCGTCGCGTACGCGCGCCATCGCCTCGTCGATGACGGCCCGCGCACCGGACTCGATCGCGGCGTCGTCGGCGATCGCGAACCCGCCGTCCAGGGAGGCTGCGGTGAATGAGGGCAACGAATAGGCACACACGAGCCGGAGCGGCGCCTCGTGCGCCTTGGCGACGTCGATGGCCCACTGGAGCGCATCCTTGCTCTCCACCGAGCCGTCAACCCCTACGACGATTTCCTTGCTCACCATTGCCGCCTCCTTGCGCTTGGGTCACCTCAATTGTGCCCTACAACACAGTTTCGCGGGTGGTGGTTTAGCGGTTAAGTGTGGCGCCACGCGTTGGCGCACAGCAAAGCGGGGCCGCAGCTCGATGCTGCGACCCCGCTTCTGCCTCACGCGCTAGCTCAGCCCACGCGCACGAACCACGGAGAGCCGTAGATGGAGGCGATCTCCACGCTGCGACCGAAGTCGGGGGCGTGAATGATCATGCCGTCACCCAGGTAGATCGCCACGTGACCACCCCAGGCCACGATGTCGCCCGGCTGCGCCTCGGCGTAGGAGACGATGGTGCCGGCGCCGCCCTGGCCATAAGAGGTGCGCGGCAGGCCAATGCCGGCCTGGGCGTAGACGTACTGAACGAAGCCGGAGCAGTCGAAGCCGTTCGGGTCGGAGCCGCCCCACACGTAGGGCACGCCCAGGTAGCGCTGGGCGATCTCGACGATGGAGCCGGCGGCGGCGTTGACGGCGGGAGCCTGGTAGGTGGTCTCCTGCGCAACTTCCTCGGCGACCTCGGGCGCCTCCTCGGGCGCCTCCTCGGCCTGCACCTCCTCGCGCTCAGAGTCACGGGAGGCAGCCTCCTCGACGGGGGCCTCGACGACCGGGGCCGCAGCGGCCTCGACGACGGCGTCGTCCAGGGAGAAGGCGGCGTCCGGGGCGACGGTCACCGTGGGGTTGGTGGCCAGCGCACGGCGCGCGTCGCGGGTCAGGGCGGAAAAGTCAACGGGCTGAACGTCAGCCGGAGCGGCGAAGGCCGGGACGGAGGACAGCGAAAGCGCGAGTCCACCGGAGGCGACCACAGCGAGGGTGGCGCGGCCCGACTTGGCGGCCTGCTGAGCCAGCGGGGTGAAGACCGTGGCGGGACGGCAGGCGGCGCGGTGACGCGCCTTCCGGGTCTGCGAAGTCATATGAGTACCTCTCCTTTGCGCTTGCGAGGTGAGCTGTCGGGTTCGGGCCGAGGAATCGCCCGGGGCAGCTAGCTACCCTTCACCCCAAGGTCCGCTTGCGCGAACCGATTTGGTTCCCCCGCTCCTGCCGTTTGCGGTCTCTGAGCTAGTCACGCGAAGGCGGCAGGACTAGACGCCCTTCGCGCGGCGGCCGGACTTGAGGATGTCCAACCACGAGGAAAACGCTAACCCACCCCGCTTTGTTACGGGAATGTAACAGCCCACTTTGGGGTGCACCTCACATTTCCCGTGACCGTTTCGTGACAATTCCGCGACGCGGGGCCGCCGCCCCCTGTCTCACATCGTGGACGACGCTCCTCCGGCCGCCCCGATCACACGCCCTTCGCGGCCCGCGCCACCGGGCGCACGCCCAACACGGCGAGAAAACGAGCGGGTGGCCCGTCGCGCTAACGCGACGGGCCACCCGCCCCAGCCTTCCGGGCCAGCCCGGCCCTTCGGGCCGGCCCCAACCTCAGTTTCGAGCTCAGCCGTCCAGGGATTCGGCGAACACGTGCTTGGCCAGCGTCGAGTTCAGGGTGACCTGACCGTTGAGGCCTCCCACGATCACCCCGCCGTGGCGCTCGCCCATCAGGGTGACGTCGGTACCGGGCAGGATGCCGGCGGCCAGGAACTCGCGCAGCAGTCCGGGCTCGGCCTGCACGGGCTCGCCCAGGCGGGCCAGGCGCACGCGCACCCGCTCACCGGCGATCTCAAGGGCGTCGGGCAGCGCCACCAGCGGAGCGGACTCGTGGCCGGGCAGCGGGTTGCCGTAGGGGTCGGTCAGGGGGTTCTTCAACAGCACGTCTAGGCGGGCGCGCACCTGGTCGCTCATGACGTGCTCCCAGCGGCAGGCCTCGTCGTGGACTAGCTCCCAGGGCATCCCGATGACGTCGAGCAGCAGACGCTCGGCCACGCGGTGCTTGAGCATGACCTCGCGGGCAACCTCGCGGCCCCGGTCGGTGAGCTGGATGCGCCGGTCGCCGGCCACGACCAGCAGGCCGTCGCGTTCCATGCGCGCCACGGTCTGGGAGACGGTGGGGCCGGAGTGCCCCAGGCGCTCGACGATCCGGGCGCGCAGCGGCGGGACGCCGTCCTCCTCCATCTCGTAGATGGTCTTGAGGTACATCTCTGTGGTGTCGATCAGATCGCTCATCGTGTCAGTTCCTCGCTGGCCAGGTGCTTTGGTGTCCTTTCTACCCTTGGTTTGGTGCCGATAGTGCGACTTACTCGACGCGGCGCGCCCTGTTGGCGGGCATTGGTGAGGTGAAAGAATTGCGCCATGGTTGACTTCGCTGCCCGTGACATCAAGATTCCCGCCAATCTGCTGCCTTCCGACGGCCGTTTCGGGGCCGGCCCGTCCAGGATCCCGGCCGCGCACGTGGCGGAAATTGCTTCCTGCAACTTGATGGGAACTTCCCACCGGCAGGCCCCGGTGCGCGCCTTGGTGCGCGAGATTCGGGAAGGGTTGGCTGACTTATTGGGCATTCCTGCCGGCTACGAGGTGGTGCTGGGTAACGGCGGCGCCTCGGCTTTCTGGGCGCTGGCCACGGTCGGCCTGGTGCGCAACCACGCCGCCCACGCGGTCTTTGGCGAGTTTGGTGCCAAGTTCGCTAAGGAGACGGACCGGGCCCCGTTCCTTGCCCCCTCGACGGTGTTCAGGGCGGAGCCAGGCCAGCTGGCGGTGGTGGAGGCCGTAGAGGGCGCCGACGCCTACTGCTGGCCGCAGAACGAGACCTCTACGGGCGTGATCTCCCCGGTTGCCCCGGTGGCGGGCGCGGCCCCGGAGGCGTTGACGATCGTGGACGCCACTTCTAGCGCCGGCGCGGTGGAGGTGGATTTCGCGGGGATCGACGTCTACTACTTCTCCCCCCAGAAGGCCTTTGCCTCCGACGGCGGCCTGTGGATCGCCGTGATGTCTCCGCGCGCTGTTGCTCGTGTGGAGGAGCTGGCTGGGGCGGGCCGGTGGGTGCCGGACTTCTTGTCCCTGCCGATCGCCCTGGACAATTCCCGCAAGGATCAGACCTTCAACACCCCGGCGCTTGCCACCCTGATCCTGCTGCGCGCCCAGGTGCGCGAGCTGCTTGCCTCGGGCGGCCTGTCTGCCAGCGCGGCGCGTGCCGCCGCCGCCTCCGGGCACATCTACACCTGGGCGCAGGAGCGTGCCTTCGCTTCCCCGTTCGTGGAGCGCCCGGAGTGGCGTTCCCCCGTGGTGGCAACGATCGATTTCGAGGGCGTGGACGCCACCGACATCCAGGCCGCCCTGCGCGCCAACGGCGTTCTGGACGTGTTCCCGTACCGCTCGCTGGGACGCAACCAGTTGCGCGTGGCTACCTTCCCGGCCGCTTCGGTGGACGACGCTGCCGCCCTCACCGCCTCGATCGATTACGTGGTGGAGGCGCTGGCCTGATCGGGCCTCCGCTGCCCGGTCGGCACGCACGCCGCAGCGACCAAGTGCCCCGGGCAGCAGGCACGCCGCAGCGACCAAGAGCCCGGGCAGCACGCACGCTCCTGCTGCACGCCCCGGGCAGCAGGCGTCCCTGATTGCGCTGCGGGGCACATGGCCGTGGCGGCGCTGCCACTTAGGCGATGGGCGGCGTCGTTTTGCCCCCGAGCGCACAAGAGTGCGGTCGGGGTACATTCGACCGCTCGGGGGCGTGGCACCGAGCGGTCGAATGTACCCCGTTGCAACATTTGCGGCGTGAACGCGGTGGTCTTGGCCGTCACCCGGGCCCGGCCATCGGGCGAGGCAACGGCGCGGTCATCGGGCCGCTCACCGGCGCGCTCGATCCGGCCATCCCCATCGACGGGACGCAAGGCTTTCCCGCGCGGAGGTCTACGGGCACCGCCGGGGCGCGTCCGCGCCGCGATAGCCCACCCGCGCCGCACCGCCTCACCGAGTAAACGGAAGCGGGGGCGCTGCCGCCAGGCAGCGCCCCCGCTCCTTTACTCCCGGGCAGCCTTAGGCCCCGGGCCCTTGGATCAGACGTTCAGCAGGTCGCGGATCGGGCCAAGGGTGAAGTAGATCAGGAAGATGAAGGAGATCAGCCACATGAGCGGGTGGATCTTCTTCACGGCACCCTGGGCGATGCGGATGACCACGTAGGTGACGAAGCCGGCACCGATACCCACGGTGATGGAGTAGGTGAACGGCATCAGGATGATGGTGAGGAAGGCCGGGATGGCGATCTCGAGCTTCTTCCAGTCGATCTCAACGACCTGGGTCATCATCAGGTAACCGACGATCACCAGGGCCGGGGTGGCGGCCTCGTAGGGCACCATCTCCACGACCGGGGCGATGAACATGGACAGCAGGAACAGCACACCGGTGACCACGGAGGCCAGACCGGTGCGGGCACCGTCGCCAACGCCGGAGGCGGACTCGATGTAGGAGGTGTTGGAGGAGACACCACCCATACCACCGGCGGCGGCGGCCAGGGAGTCAACCACCAGGATCTGGCGGGTGCGCGGTGGGTTGCCGTCCTTGTCCAGCAGGTTGCCCTCGGCGCCGATGGCGACCATGGTGCCCATGGTGTCGAAGAAGTCGGCCAGCATGAGGGTGAAGACGGTCAGAACAACGGCCACCACGCCGATCTTCTCGAAGGAGCCAAGCAGGGAGAACTGGCCCAGGGTGGACAGGTCGGGCACCTGCACCGGGGAGCCGTTCAGGCTGGGCACGGCCAGGCCCCAACCGCCGGGGTTGGTGCCGTCCACGCCCTTGGGGCCAACGTGGTAGATGCGCTCGACGGCGATGGCCAGGGCGGTGGCCACGGCGATACCGATCAGCATGGCGCCACGAACCTTGCGGACCATGAGCACGATGATGAGGAACAGGCCGACCACGAACACGACGGCCGGCCAGCCGCGCAGGGAGCCGCCGATACCGAACTGGACCACGGGGATGGACTGGCGCACGATGCCGGCGTCGACGAGGCCGATGAACGCGATGAACAGGCCGATACCGACGGAGATGGCGACCTTCAGCTGGGCCGGGACGGCCTTGAACACGGCCTCGCGGAAGCCGGTCAGCACCAGGACCAGGATGATGACACCCTCCAGGACCACCAGGCCCATGGCGTCGGCCCAGGTCATGTTCGGCATCGTGGTGATGCCGTAGGCGACCATGGCGTTGATGCCCAGACCCGCAGCCAGGGCCAGCGGGAAGTTGGCGACCACACCCATGAGGATGGTCATGATGCCCGCGATGAGGGCGGTGCCGGCCGCGATGGCGGGGATGTTGGCGGACTCGCCGCCACCCAGGAAGCCGCCGGAGGCGTCCGGGCCGGACAGGATGATCGGGTTGAGGATGAGGATGTAGCTCATCGCGAAGAACGTGACCAGGCCGCCGCGGATTTCCTGCGGGATGGTGGAGCCACGCTCAGAGATGCGGAAGAAGGAGTCGAGGACGCCAGCGAGGCCGGCCTTGGTGGTGGCGCGCGACTCTCGCGCCTGCTTGGTGTTGCTCACCCGGTAATTCTTCCACCCGCATTCAGGTTATTCCCAGGCCGGGCCGCCATTCGTGGGCAGATTCACGCGGGCACGGTGGCGGGACGACGTTGCCGCCGCGCCGCCCGGATTAGCCACGCCCTTCGGTGCCGACCGGGCTCACCGCTGGAGCTCGACCACCTCGATGTCGGACTCGTTGACGCGCGTGGGGGTGAGGGGCCATTCCTCTTCCTGCGCGGGGGCCTTGATCTGGGAGTGCTGCCCGCAGCCGTGGTCCAGGGCCACGGCGCTGCCGTCGTCGCTAGCCCACTCGTTGGCGCACACGCCGAACACGCTGCCCACGGCGCCCTCCATGGGGAGCAGGAAGCCGCAGGTGCCGCAGGAGGGCACGCCGCGCGGCCGGCCGCTCGGGCCCTTGTCGGAGTCGTACCAGCGCTGCGCGGCCTGCGCCCGCCCCTCGGGGGACAGGACGCGGTGGCGTCCCAGCGTCTCCTCCATCCCTTCGGGCACGTCCAGCGCAACGTCGTCCAGCGCAGCACGCTCCGCCTCGGTGTCTACTAGCTCAAGGCGAGCGTCGTCCACCGCAGGCGGCATGATGTCGCTGCGGCCAAGGTCGCCGGGGCGCAGGCGGTCCTTCCACGGCACCCACTCGGGGGCAAGCAGGGCGCCCTCACCGGGGGCCAGGCTGACCTCGCAGACGGTGGCGCGGCGCGAGCGGGGCGCGCGGGCCAGGCTCACCGCCCAGTTCCAGCCGGCGTATCCGGGCTTGAGGCAGGTAAAGAGGTGCGTCACCAGCCGTTCGCCCTCGGCGCGCACCCCGGCGGCCTCCCCCACTTCGTCGGGGGAGGCGATTTCCAGGGCGGCGGCGCGCGCTACGTCAACGGCGCTCGCCAGGTTTGCATCGGGTCGACTGGTAGTTGCCACGCGTCAGACCTTAGTCAAAGTCGGCGGCCACCGCGCGCAGCACGGAGGCGATCTTGCGGGAGTTGTCCGGGTAGCGGCCGGCCTGCAGGGAGGTGGCGGCGTCGTCCAGGACCTTGATGAGGGTCTCGATGCGCTCGGCCATCTCCGCCGGGGCCAGGCGGCGCGAGCGCTTGGGGGCCTCCAGGATGGTCAGGGAGAGCACCTGGGGGCCGCGCCGGCCCTCGGCGATCGAGTATTCGATGCGCGTGCCCGGGGCGATGTCGTCCACGCCGGCCGGCAGCGCGGTGGCGTGCAGGAACGCCTCGCGGCCCTCGTCGTCGGCCACAAAGCCAAAGCCCTTGTCCGTAAAGAAGCGCTTTACCTTGCCGGTAGGCATCGATTTTCCCTTTCTTTTCCCAATCTTGCCGGGCCCAACCCGGAAAATTACAGGGTCACCCAGCATAACCCGTGCCCCACCCGATGGGCCAGGCGGGGGCCGGGCCGTTTGCGTCACTTCCCCGGCGGGACGTGCGCAGAACCACAGGGCAGGCCGGCCGCCCCACCCCGGACCGTGGCGGCCGGGAATCCGCGCCGTTCAACGCGTGGGCCCACTGCCCGCCTTGTGAAATCCATTCCCTCCTGCGAGGGGTGGGGCTTACAGTAATCACATGGCTTTTACGTATTTATTAGTCGATGGTGAAAACATCGACGCTACTTTGGGTTTAAGTGTTCTGGGGCGCAGGCCCGAACCGGCTGAGCGTCCCCGCTGGGACCGCGTGCGCGCCTTCGTGGACGAGGACTGCGCGGGTGCCCCGAAGGTCAGCGTGGATGAGGACGGCGAGGAGGAGGCTCCCACGCTGCGCTCCACGCGCTCGGCGGCTCTGTTCTTCCTGAACGCCTCTAACGGCTCCCTGCCGATGAACTTTGTGCAGGCGCTGCTGGCGATGGACTACCGCCCGATCCCCCTTTCCGGCGTGGGCCCGGAGAAGGTGGTGGACATCGGTATCCAGCGCACCTTGAACGCGATCGCTGACCTGCCCGAGGGCGATGTGATCCTGGCCAGCCACGACGGCGACTTCATCCCGCAGCTGGAGCGCCTGCTGGGCCAGGGCCGCAAGGTGAGCGTGATCTGCTTCCGCGAGTACCTGAACTCGCACCTGGCGGCGCTGCAGGACCGTGGCCTGAAGGTCTACGACATCGAGCACGACATCCACGCCTTCCGCGAGCCGCTGCCGCGCGTTCGCATCATCCCGCTGGCGGAGTTCGACCCGCTGCAGTTCATCTAGCGGTTCTTGCTGGGTGGCCCGGTGCGCGTTGCGTGCCGGGCCGCTCGCTTAGCATTGGCGGGTGCCCTCCCTCCCGCCGTCCCCAAGTGCTGACGATTCCACCGACCAGTTCAGGTTGGACGACGCTGTGCCCTACCGCAGCGACCAGGAGCCGCTCTTTGATTTGCCGCCCGGGGTAGTGCCGCAGCCTCCGGCTCGCGTGGTCTTGCTGGCCGGCCCGTCCGGGTGCGGCAAGACGTCCATGACTAGGCGGCTGGGCCTGCCGGTGGTGAACCTGGATGAGTTCTACAAGGACGACACGGCGCCGGGCCTGCCGATGTTGAGCGGGTCGCTGGTGGACTGGGACTCGCCGGAGGCGTGGAACACCGAGGAGGCGCTGGCGGCCCTGGTGGAGCTGGCCTTCCACGGCAGCTGCGAGCTGCCGGTGTATTCGATCCCCCTCAACCGCCGCACGGGGTTTGCGCAGATGTCCCTGGGTGAGCACCGCGTGTTCATCGCGGAGGGCGTGTTTGCCTCCCACATGGTTTCTCACGCCCGCAAGGCCGGGATCCTGGCCGACGCTATCTGCATCAAGCGGCCGCGCTGGAAGAATTTCTGGTTCCGCCTGCTGCGGGACGTGGCCGAGGGCCGCAAGTCGCTGCCAGTGATTTTGCGGCGCGGCTTCAGGCTGCTGCGGCTGGAGCCCTCCTTCATTCGCGCCTGGATGGCCGACGGCTGTGAGCCGATGGATGTGCCGCAGGCCGAGGCGCGCATTAGGCAGCACGCCACCCACCCCGCAGGCGGCTAGGGGCCGGCTCGCCCGGCACCGGCGTCGGAGGGCGGCGTCGTTGCCGGCCCACCGCGTTTTCTTTCTGGCCGACGTCCCGCCCGCCTGCCGATCCGCGTGGCCGCAGTAATGGGGGCGAGCGGCGCGGCGTCGTCGGCCCACGAGCAGAACACATTGTGGCCGCAGTGATGGGCGCGAGCGGCGCGGCGTCATCCCACGGGCAGAACGGTGCGGCTGCAACAACAAGGTGGCTCGCCCGTCGGCGGGACGGGCAAGCCACCTTGATCTCAGCGCCGTATCGGGCTACTTAATTGCCTGCAAGACAGCCTCGTTGACCGTGTTCGGGCCGCCGATCACGCTCACCTGCTCGATCTGGGATCCACGCAGGTAGGTGGCGGTGTCCTTGTCCAAGGCGGACTTCGGCGAAAGCAGCAGTACTCCGCCGTTGTCTGCGGCTAGCGCGCCGGCCCCCAGAGCATCGGCGAACTCAATGGCGCTGACAACAGCCGCATACTTCGCCTCGGGGGCGAACTGCTCCGCAACCTTGACCGCAGTCTGGTGGCGGTTAACTCCGACCACCGTGGTGATCTCACCGTAACCCTTGAGGGAAGCAGCGGCGTTGCCACCAACGGCGACCACACCAACCTTGGTGGCCTTGAGGTAGTTCAAGGTCTCCGACGGCAGCTGCTTGCCGTTAGACAGCAGGATTGCGCCGCCGTGCTTGTTCGCCACCGCACCAACTGCCAGTGCGTCGGCAAAGTTGGTGCCGTCAACCACGAACAGCTTCTGGTTGGGCCGGAGGGCGCCAACCGCCTTCGCAACCTCCACGGCCGTTGCAGAACGGTTATTTCCCGCCACGCGCTCGACCTTGAAGCCTTCACCCTGTAGGCGGTTGGCGACCGCCGCAGGAACAGAACGCTCGCCGCCAACAATCACCACACGGGCAACCCGCTTCTCCTGCAACACCTGCAGGATCGACGGCTCCAGCTGCGGGGATGTCGTCACCAGGATCGGCGCCTTGCGCTGAGCCGCCAGGGGCGCTGCCGCCAAGGCATCGGGGTAGGTCTTGCCCGAAACGAGCACGACCGCGTCACCCTGGAAGTCACCGGCCCGGTAGGCCGCAATCGCGGTCGCCACCCGATCCTTGCCGGCTACCCGCTGCACGGAGGGATTGCTCGGCTGCTGCGGCGCGGTGGTGCTCGGGTCGGGGGCCGGTGTTGGCGTTACTTCACCGCCCTGAGTGGGCAGCGGAGTCGGCGTCGGTGCGTCACCGACAGGAAGCCTGATCGCCCCCTGCGCGTAGTCATCAACACCAGGGTCATTGATGAACTTGACCGAATGGACAATTTCATACCACTGACGACCCTGGTCGTCCTCGACAAGATATACGCTGTCAATGCTGTAGAAGCCTGGATAACCAGGCTCGCAGATCTTTGCCAGGATCTCCTGGTCGCGACCGACGAGTTCAGGGTGGATCTTGAGCTTATCGAACCCCCCCGGCAGGATCTTGCAATCCTCCGGCAGAGTGACAGAAGCCCCGGCGCGAGGCTCACCAGCAGTCCCGAGACGGGGCCCGTCAGCAGCAAAGGCAGCGGGGGAACCGACAAGCGCCCCCAGCACCATCGCCGTTACAGCCACGAAGGCTGCAAGCGTCTTGAGGAGCTGATTCTTCAGCTTCCCTTGAATGTTTGTCACAACATCCTCCTTGAAATCGGCTAGCCCTGGCCCGTGTTTGACGGGCTCCACAGCCCTAGGAAAACCGGGACCAACCAGATCAAATAGCAGCAATCGGGCAGGCGCAGGAAATGCGGGACAACCCATTTGGATGCTATGGCCCCACACCCGTTGGGTAAATACTCGAGTTCCTATATTTCCCCGCCGGGATTGTCGCGGCTAACTCGGCTAGTTTTGACCACACCGGGGCTTCGGCAGTTGCAATCTCCTCCGTTGGGAGGCGCCAATCACGCCCGCTGCCTGCGCCAGACGGGCAAAATGGTGCGCGAGGAGGGCAAATGTCTCTAGAAAAGCTGAACACCCCGGAGTCCACCCCGGTGACCAACCAGACCATCAGTGTCCAGATGAATCACCGCACCATCCGGGCCTTTACCGGGCAGAAGCTCACTGATCAGGAGGTGCGCACCCTGCTAGAGGTGGCCCGCCACACTGCCAGCGCGGCGTTCCTGCAGCAGTGCACCGTCATCCACGTGGTGGACCCGGAGGTGCGCGCCGAGCTGCACGGCGCCTCCGGCCAGCCGTACGTGGGCGGGGACAAGGGCGAGCTGTTCGTGTTCGTGGTGGATCTCTACCGCAACTCGCGTATCCGCGCCGAGGCGGGGCTGGGCAACGAGCCGCTTTCTCGCATGAATCTGTTCCTGGAGGCGGTGGAGGACACCACGCTGGCGGCGCAGAACATGGTGGTGGCTGCCGAGTCCATGGGGCTGGGCACCTGCTACCTGGGCTCCATCAATGCCGACCCGCGCCGCGTGATCGCAGCCCTGGGTCTGCCCAAGCTCACCTATCCCCTGTTCGGCCTGCTGGTGGGTCACCGCGCGCAGGAGCCGCAGTTCAAACCGCGCCTGCCGCTGGAGATCACCAGCGGGGTGGACTCCTACCCATTCGTGGACTCCTACGCCGAGGCGCTGGCGGAGTACGACGCCGTGATCCAGGAGTACTACGAGCTGCGCGAGGGCGGCGGGCGCCTGGACTCCTTCACCAACCAGATTCGGGTCAAGCCTGGCAAGGGCCCGGCGGAGGCCTCCCCCATGCTGGAGATCCTGCACGAGCAAGGCCTGGCACTGCTCTAGGCCCCGGGCGGGCAGCTCGAACGTTCGCGAGACTCGACGTTTGAGCCTTCAACTCGACGTTGCCCGCCGTATCTCGACGTTTGCACCCCGGCAAACGTCGAGATACAAACCAGTTCGTCAAGACTCAAAGGCAAACGTCGAGATTCACCGCACTGGCCCAGTCCACTAAGCCACCGAGCCACAGGGCCCCCATGGGGCCACCGGGGCACCTCCACGGGCTCACCGGGATGCCGTGTCACCAGAGCGCCACGAACCGTGGCCCGAAACCCAAGCGGGGTGGGGACGCTACCAGCGTCCCCACCCCGCTTGACGTTGCTCGCCTAGAGCGACTTCACCAGCGGGAAGGTGATGGTCTCGCGGATGCCCAGGCCCGTCAGCGCCATCAGCAAGCGGTCCAGGCCCATGCCCATGCCGCCGGCCGGCGGCATGCCGTACTCCATGGCCATCAGGAAGTCCTCGTCCAGCACCATGGCCTCCGGGTCGCCGTTGGCGGCCGCCAAAGCCTGCGCCTCGAAGCGCTGGCGCTGAATGACCGGGTCAACCAGCTCAGAGTAGGCCGTGGCCAGCTCAAAACCACGCACGTACAGGTCCCACTTCTCCACCACACCCGGCTTGGAGCGGTGCCCACGGGTGAGCGGGCTGGAGTCCTCCGGGTAGTCGCGTACAAACGTGGGCTCCCACAGGTCATCCCCCACGGCGGCCTCGAAGATGACCTCCGCGATCTTGCCCGGACCCCAGTGGTCGGCCACGTCCTCGCCCAGTTCCTCAGCGATCTTGACCAGCTCATCGCGCGGGGTGGCGGCGGTGAACTCGCGGCCCAGCTTCTGCGCGGTCGCCTCGAACATGGAGATCTCGCGCCAGGTACCGGACAGGTCGTAGCTGGAGCCGTCGGCCAGCGTGACCACCTCGGTGCCGAACGCGTCACGGGCGGCCTTTTGCACGAACTCGCGAGTGCGGCGGGCCATCGTGTCGTAGGAGCCGTAGGCCTCGTAGGCCTCCAGCATGGTGAACTCCGGGGAGTGGGAGGAGTCCGCGCCCTCGTTGCGGAAGTTGCGGTTGATCTCAAAGACCTTATCCACGCCGCCCACCACGGCGCGCTTGAGGAACAGCTCCGGGGCGATGCGCAAGAACAGCTCCGTGTCGTAAGCGTTCATGTGCGTAGAGAACGGGCGGGCGGCCGCGCCACCGTGGATGGTCTGCAGCATCGGCGTCTCGATCTCGATGAAGCCGGCCTGGTCAAAGTACTCGCGCAGGGACTTGACCACCTTGGCGCGCATGCGCACCATGTCGCGTGCCGCCGGGCGCACGATCATGTCCAGGTAGCGGCGGCGCACCCGCATGTCCTCGGACAGCGACATCTCGGTGCCGTCCTCGGCGGTGTAGCTCTTGGGCAGCGGGCGCAGCGTCTTGGCCGCGATCTGCCACGCCGGCACCGGGTCGCCCTCGGCGATCCCCGGGGTGAACAGGCCGGCCGGGGCAACGCCCGGACGGGCCATGATGGACAGCTCGCCACGGCGGGAGCTGATCACGCGGCCGTGCACAAACAGGTGGTCGCCCAGGTCCACGTCCGTCTTGTACTCCGCCAGGGACTCCGCGCCCACCTCGGCGGCAGAGAGCATCACCTGGATGCGCTCGCCCGCGCCGTCCATCAGGGTGGCGAAGCACAGCTTGCCCGTGTTGCGAGAGAGCACCACGCGCCCGGCGATACCCACCAGGTCCTCGGTCTCCTCACCGGTCTCCAGGTGGGCGTACTGCTGGCGCACCTGCGCGATCGTGGTGGTGATCGGCAGGACTACCGGGTAGGCCTCCTGGCCGGACTCCAGGAGCCGGGCACGCTTGTCAGCGCGCACCCGCACCTGCTCGGGAACGTCACTCTCGGGGGTAGCCGCGGGGGCCTGGTTCTCAGTCACAGGGCGAAATCCTAGTCTCGGAAGGGCAGGGAGGCGCTGATCAGCTCAGCTCCCGTGTCGGGGGTGGTAGCGCCGGCGGGGGCGGCACCCGGGTGGGCCCCGGCCTCCACCAGGCGGTTGTCCGCGTCCACAAAGGCCACGTGCGGCTGGTAGGTACGCGCGTCGGCGTCGCTCATCACACCGTAAGAGATGATGATGACCACGTCACCCGGCCCCACCAGGTGAGCGGCCGCGCCGTTGATACCGATGACACCGCTGCCAGCCTCGCCCCGGATCACGTACGTGGTCAGGCGGTTGCCGTTGGTGCAGTTGACCACGTCAACCTGCTGACCCGGCAGGAAGTCCACCGCGTCGCACAGGTCCGCGTCGATCGTGATCGAACCTACGTAGTTCAGGTCTGCCTGCGTCACCGTGGCCCGATGAATCTTGCCGATCATCATCGTGCGCTGCAGGGAGGCGGGGGTAGTCATCGGGCCATTACCTCTATCTCTGCGTTGTCGATCAGACGGGTGGTGCCCACCCGGGCGGCCAGCACCAGCAGGGCGGCTCCCGCCCCATCTGCCGGGAACGGCTCAAAGCTCTTGGGGTCCACCAGCTCGGCGTACTCCAGCTCCACACCGGGGGCCACCTGCAGGAACGAACGGGCCGCTGCGGCAACGTCGTCCGCCTGCTCACCACGCGCGGCGGCCTGCTGCGCCAAGCGCAAGGAAGCGGACAGCGCCAACGCCTGCTGGCGCTCCACCTCGCTCAGGTAGGCATTGCGCGAGCTCATCGCCAGCCCGTCCTCCTCGCGGCGAATCGGCACCGGCAAAACCTCCACGGGCAGGTCCAGGTCCTCCACCAGCTGCCCGATCACGGCCAGCTGCTGGGCGTCCTTGCGACCAAACGCCGCCACATCCGGACGGGTCAAGCCCAGCAGCTTGATCACCACCGTGCACACGCCCGCAAAGTGGCCAGGCCTGCGCGCCCCCTCCAGCGGGGCGCCCGCGCTCCCGGGCTGGATCGTGGTGGTGGGCGCCCCGTGCGGGTACATCTCCGCCACGCTGGGCGCAAACACCACGGCGGCCCCGGCGCCCGTCAGCTTGGCGAAGTCGCCCTCCAGGTCGCGCGGGTAGGCGTCCAGATCCTCGCTGGGCCCGAACTGCAGCGGGTTGACGAACACGGTGGCCACCAGGTGGTCGCACACCTTCGCGGCGGCGCGCACCAGGTCCAGGTGGCCCTCGTGGATCGCGCCCATGGTCATGACGACGCCCCGGCGCCCCTCCAGGCGGGAGAGAGCGTCGGCCAGTTCAGCGCGCGTGCGAGCAAGGATTTTCACGCCTTCCAGCGTAGGCGCCTGGCCCGGCCGGGCTCCACCCCGGGCGACCCGTGCCGGGAAACGTCACACTGCTGCGTCACCACGGATGTGCTGCTGCGTCACCGCAGGGGCGCGTCGGCGCCCCGGGTCCCCACCCGAGACCGGGCGCGGCGGCACCCCGGGTCCCCGCCCGAGACCGGGCGCGGCGGCACCCCGGGTCCCCACCCGAGACCGGGCGCGGCTGCACCCCGAGCCCACACCCCGGCCCGCCCGCCCACTAAACCGCTCGACCTAGACCTTGTGCACTCGACCTAGACCTTGCGTGGCGTTCTCAGGTCTAGGTCGGCTGCATAAGGTCTAGGCCGTACGAATTTGAAACAAACGCCCGGGCCAAACCCGGGCCAAACCCGGGCCAAACCCGGGCCACCCCACCGGGCACCCCTCAACCGGCCAGCGCCTGCCCTAACTGGCGCACCTGCTCGGGGTTGAGCCGCCCCAGCGCCTCGCAGCGCTCCACCGTCGCGGTGGCCAGGTGCCGGTAGGTGCGCGCGGCGGAGGCGAGTTCGGCGGCGACGGCCGGTTCGTCGTCCACCCGCGCCCCCACGGCCGCGGCCTCAATGGCCTCCAGGTGTCCACGCACGGTTCCCGAATCTCCTCGTGAAACTGGCCCGGTCAGGGCCGCGTCGCTCTCCCGCAGGGCTCGGTCTAGAGCCGTTTCCAGCAGCGGGCGCAGCGCCCCAGCGTCCCTCACCCCAGCGGCCTGCGCCAGCCGCACCGCCTGGTTCACCAGCGTCACCAGGTGGTTGGCGCCGTGCGCCAGGGCCGCGTGGTAGAGCAGCCGCGCCTCCTCGGCGACCACGAAGGGTTCGCCGCCCAGCTCCACCGCGAGCGCCTGCCCGATCGGCAGGATCCCGGGGGCGGCGGTCACCGCTATGGGGCAGCCGGTCAGGCGCGGCAGGTCCAGGGAGGTGCCGGAGAACGTCATGGCCGGGTGCAGCGCCACCCCGATCGCCCCGGCGGCGGTGGCGGGGGCCAGGACCTCCACCCCGAATCGCCCGGCGGGGTGCACCACGATCTGTCCCGGTTTGAAGCAGCCCAGCTGGGCCAGGCCGGAGACCATGCCGGGCAGGGCGTCGTCGGGCACGGCGAGCAGCACCAGTTCGCTGCGCCCCACCACCTCTTCCACTTCCAGCACGGGCACGCCGGGCAGCATCACGTCGGCGCGCTCCCGGCTGGCCTCGGAGGAGGCGGATACCGCTACGACGTCGTGCCCGGTGGCGCGCCACGCACTGCCCAGCACGGCGCCCACGCGACCGGCCCCGACGATGCCGATGCCGAGCCGGCCGGTGGCGATCACTGCGCGGCCCCCTGACCGGGCTCTTGGTGGCCGACGTTCCACCCGCCCCCGCCAAACTGCGCGGACCCCTGACCGGGCCCTGCCGGGGCGACCGGTGCCCCGGGCACGCCCACCGGGGCGACCGACGCCCCGGCCACGCCAACAGATGCAGACGCAGCCCCGCCCCCGCCAACCGGCACCGGCGCAGGCACGCCACCCGGCGCGGGCGCGGCGGGGACCTCCACGCCTACGCGGGTCATCCACTGCTCGGGGGCCTCGCGGTGGCGGTCCTCCCGGGACAGGCGCACCAGGTTTTCCTGCAGGTAGGCGGCGTAGCCGGCCTCGACGTGCTGGACGCGCACGGGGGCGGTGTTTGCCACCGCGAGGGTCAGGCAGGCCACCCCGGCGGCACGATCGAGTGGGCCGGCCTTTGCCGTGACGCCCTGCAGGCGCACATGAGGCACCACCCGCAGGGAGCGCCTGATGCGGCCGCTGCGGTAGAGGGTGGTGCGCTCGGCTAGGCGCACGCCCAGGCGGCGGAACTCGATGGGGTTGAACCAGCGGGCGCCACGTGGGCTGACCACGAATCCTGCGGCCTCGCCCTGCCCGGTCAGGCCGGCTGCCAGCACCTCTGCCGGGCTCTCGCCGGGCAGCAGCCCCAGCTCCGGCACGGCCAGCCAGAGCGCGTAGAGCGCTTCCTCTCGCGAGCCGACGGGCAGCAGCGTGATGTCGTTCTCCAGCTTCTGGTTGTTGCCGTCTTGGCGGCTTTGGCCGGCCACCTGCACGGTGACGCGCCACCAGTCCTTGCCTCGCCACAACAGCGGCTGGGTGAGGGTGACGGCCTGGATGCGCCCGGGCGGGATGGTCTGCGCCACGGTCTGGGTCAGGCCCCGGTGGATGCGCACGCCGTCGGCGGACAGCGCGGCCCGGAAGTTGTATTCGCCGGCGAAGCGCTGCCACAGGAAGCCCGCGAAGGCGATCACCATGGGCAGCAGGTAGGCGGGGCCGGCCAGCAGCACCTCGATGTGCCCGAGCGCGGTCAGCACCAGGGTGGCGGTCACGACCCCCAGCAGGGCGAGCGCCGCGACCCAGACGGCGAGGTTGCGCATGAGCGCGCCGATGAGGTTGCTGGGCGGGACGCGGTAGATGAGCCGCTCGGGCGCCACCGGGGAGCGCCGTGCCTCCATGGACATGTCCACGCGCTGGCCGCCCTGGAAACCGCTCAGAGCCGCTGGGGCAGTCTGCTGCCCGTGCGGAGCCGGCGCCACCGGGTGCGCGCCCGTCTGCGCGGCTGGCGGGCCCACCGCGATTGCCGGCCCTGCCGCCGGCATTGCCATGGCCGACGCTGCCGTCCCGGCCGCCCCCACCTGTCCAGGCTGAGCGGCTGGGACGAACTGGGTGGGCGCTCCCGGCGCGACGGGCTGGGCCAGGCCAACGCCCTGGCCCACCTTGACGCCGGCGGCGCGGGCCAGCACCTCCGCGCGCAGCTCGTTGAGCTCGCGCTCGGGGAGGAAGCCGATCTTGACGCTGGAGTCGGCGCCACCGGCCGCCTCCACGGTGAGCTCGCCGAGCCCCAGGATGCGGCCCAGCAGCGGCCGGGTGATGTCTACCGTCTGGATGCGCGTCAGGCGCAGCACGCGCTGCTGCTTCATCAGCACGCCGGTGTTCAGATGGACGCCGTCGGAGGAGACCGTGTAGCGGATAGCCCGCCATTGCAGGAAGAAGCCCAAGGCCACCAGCCCCAGTAGCAGTCCGGCCCCGCCCAGCGCGTGGAGGGTGTAGTCCTCCACGACTCCGGCCAGGGTGCCGAAGAAGCCGGTGCTGCGGAAGTCGGACATGAGCTCCACAAAGACAGCGAAGAGAACTGCGGCCAGCGCCACCACTGCCTGCCAGGAGCGCACGATGGGGGTGACACCGTGCACGCGGCGCCAGATGACCTGCTCCGGGCCGCGCTCCAGCATCACCGTGCCCACCTCGCCCTTGACCTCGCCGGCGAAGGACAGGGGCGCGGCGGTGGGGGGTGCGGGCGGAACGTCGGGCATCATGGGCGCGCTCACAGGCCCGCCAACTTCGCCTCGCCGAGCGCGGTCAAGCGGGCGCGCAACCGGTTGGCCTCCTCCAGGGGCAGGCCGTTGATGACCACGTCGCCCTCCATGGCGGCGGTGTGCATCTTCAGCTCCGCGATCCCGAAGGCGCGGGCGATGGGGCCGGCGGAGACGTCCACGTACTGCATGCGACCGTAGGGCACCACGGTCAGTTGCTTGAACATGACGCCCTTGCGCCACAGCAGCTCCTCGGCGCTTTCCGCGTATCCCATCGCCTTGACCTGGCGGGAGACCAGCAGGCTCACCCACAGCGCGATCACAGCGAAGAAGCCCGTGCCGATGTAGAACCAGGGGCTGACCAGCACGGCGGGGATGGCGAAGGCGATCGCCCCGATTCCGCAGGTGATCCAGGTGCCTGCCAGGCGCACCGGTGCGAGCTTGGGCGATACCGGCTGGAAGACCACGCCTGGCGGGTTGAACGGGTCGGCGGTGGGCATTGATAACTCCTCGGTTCAGGACGGGCTTTGAGAATTATCGCTGCTCGGGTCAACTCCAAGCTCGCCCCGAGGGAGGACTGGGGAAAAATCGAGGCTCCTCCGGGCGACTCTCCATCCACAGCCCACTCAACTTCCAGCCAACCTCCAGACAAAAGGGGGAATAATTGATTTATGAACGCTTCAACCCCTGAGGCTCGCCTGCTGGTAGTGGATGACGAGCCGAACATCCGCGACCTGCTGGCGTCGTCCCTCCGCTTCGCGGGCTTCGAGGTGATCACCGCCTCCAACGGCACCGAGGCGGTCACTGCCGCACTCAACGAGAACCTGGACCTACTGGTCCTGGACGTGATGATGCCCGACATGGACGGGTTCTCCGTCACGCGCCGGCTGCGCGAGCGCGGCATCCTCACCCCCGTCGTGTTCCTCACCGCGCGCGACGACATGCAAGACAAGGTCCAGGGCCTGACCGTGGGCGGCGACGACTACATCACCAAGCCCTTCGGCCTGGAAGAGGTGGTGGCCCGCATCCGCGCGGTGCTGCGCCGCACCAAGAAGGACGACGGCGGCGACGACGGCGTGTTGCGCGTGGCCGACATCGAACTGGACGAGGACGCACACGAGGTGCGCCGCGCCGGCAAGTCCATCGAGCTCTCCCCCACCGAGTTCAAGCTGCTGCGCTACCTCATGCTCAACGAGGGCCGCGTGGTCTCCAAGAGCCAGATCCTGGACCACGTGTGGGAGTACGACTGGGAGGGCGAGGCCAACATCATCGAGTCCTACATCTCCTACCTGCGCCGCAAGATCGACTCCGTTGCCCCGGAGGGCGACGTGCCCGCCACCGAGCTGATCCAGACCCGCCGCGGGGTGGGCTACATGATCCGCGCTCCGCGCCAGTAACCGCGTGGCAAGGCAGCAGGGGGGCGGGCGCGCTGGGATCAAGGCGCGCTTTCACGACAGTTGGCACGCGGCGCCGCTGACGCAGCGGCTGGTGGTGCTCACCACGGCGCTACTGACGCTTGGCCTGGCGATCGCCTCGATGGTGACCGTCACCCTGCTGAACAACCACCTGATGGAGCAGCTGGACCAGAAGCTGACCGGGACCGCGCCGGTGATCGCCACGCGCGCCCTGCAGCTTTCGCTCCAGTCCACGCCCGGTGACTTCAACTTCGTGGGCGACTACTACGTTCACATCAAGTTCGACGGCTACGACGCCACCACCCTGCTGTGGTCTGAGCTGGAGAAGTCCTCCGGGCGGCCGGTGGACCTGGGGGTGAGCTACGCGGACGCGGTGGTACGCCTGTCGGAGTCCGGGGACCCGGTCCCCTTCACCCTGGCGTCCAACATTCCCGGCAAGACGTGGCGCGCGGTGATGATCCCTATCTCCCCTCGCACCACCTCCCAGGCGCGGGGCGTTGCGATCGTGGCGTTGTCCACCGAGCCGCTGAAGGCGACGATCCTGCGCACCGTGGGCGTGATGATCGTGGTGGCCACCGTGATCCTGCTTATCTCCGTGGTGGGGGCTAGTTACCTGGTCCGACGCGCCCTGCGGCCGCTGCGAGAGATCGAGCAGGTGGCCGGGCAGATCGCCGGCGGTGACCTGGCCGTGCGTATCCACGCTGAGCCGCCCTCCACCGAGGTGGGCTCCCTGGCCGGTTCCCTGAACCTCATGCTGGCGCGCATCGAGCAGTCCTTTGCGCGCGAGCAGGAGCTGCGGGAGAACATGCAGCGCTTCGTCTCTGACGCCTCACACGAGCTGCGCACACCCTTGGCGGCCGTGCGGGGCTACGCCGAGCTCTACCGCATGGGCGGTATTCCCGCCGATCAGGTGGGCTCCACGATGCGCCGCATCGAGTCCGAGTCCAAGCGCATGGGGGGCCTGGTGGAGGACCTGCTGCAGCTGGCCCGCCTGGACGAGGGCCGCCCCCTGCAGTTCAGCAACGTGGACCTGAGGCGCGTGGCGGCCCGGGGCGTGGAGGACCTGCGTGCCCTAGCCCCGGACCGCGAGGTGAGCCTGCTGCTACTGGCAGACAACGCCCCTCAGCTGGGCGACGGCACCCCGGCCGATCCCACCGACTTCACCCGGCTGCCCGCGCAGAACGGCGCCGACGCGCACCCGACCGCCCTCGGCCAGATAGCCCCGGTCAGCCCCAGCCAGCCCGCCCCGCTCCTGGCGGTGGCGGACGCCGACCGGATCACTCAGGTGGTCACAAACCTGCTCGGCAACATCCAACGCCACACGCCCCCCGGCTCCCCGGTGGAGATCGCCGTGGGCAGGCGCGGCGGGATGGGGGCCATCGAGGTGCGCGACCACGGCCCTGGTATTCCCCCAGAGGCATCCTCCCGAATTTTCGAGCGCTTCTTCCGCACGGACACCTCCCGGGCCCGCGCCACGGGCGGTTCTGGCCTGGGCCTGGCGATCGTCTCCGCGATCATGGCCAAGCACGAGGGCACCATCCGGGTGCTGGACACCCCCGGCGGTGGCGCCACCATGCGGATCGAGGTACCCCTCTCTGGCCCCAAGGCCGCCCGCACGAAGGCCGCCGTCAGCGGGGACGAGGGTGGGACGTCGGCCCCAGCGGAAGCCAAAAAGCGGCGCTAAAACACGCAGACGGGACGTGAATCGGTCCCCAGCCAGGCAAAACGAACTGGACAAGTCGCGGCAAGCGGACCATTCTTTAACGCTGATAGGCAAGCAAGGGAGTACGCAGTGACTATTGCCGCGTGGTTGCTGCCGGCGTTCATTCGCTCGGTGCAAGCGCTCGGAGCACAGGCCGATGAGGAGAAGATCAGCAGGATTGGTCGGGCCCTCATCGATTCGTGGCAATCTCCCGAACGCACCTTCCACTCCGTCAAGCACCTGGTGGCGGTGCTGGAGCGCCTGGACATTCTGGCCATCGCCTCCCACCACCCCGACGCGCTGCGCGTGGCCGCCTGGTACCACGGCGCCATCTACCGCACCCCGGCCCCCGGGCTCGACCCCCGCAAGTTCGGGGAGGACACCCAGGCCGGCGCCGTGCGGGCCCGCCTGGAGCTGACCGAGCTGCGCGTGCCGCCCGCCATGATCGACTACGTCGAGAAGATGGTGATGAACATCGGCGGGGCAGGCCCGCGCGACGTGGACTGCGCGGTGCTGTGCGACGCCGACCTGGCGATCCTGGGCGCCACCCCGCAGAAGTATCGCGACTACCGCACCAAGATCCGTGAGGAGTACCGCGAGCTGGACCCGCTCACCTACGTGGTGGGCCGCCTGGCCGCGCTGGAGCGGCTGTTGGCGCGCCCCGCGATCTTCCGCACCTCGGCCGGGAAGCAGTGGGAGGAGGCCGCCAGGCAGAACCTTGCCTCCGAGCAGGCCCGCCTGGAGGCCGAGCTTGCCGAGCTGGACCCCGACGGCAGCCTGCGCGCCGAGCTCTTGGCGCACGCCGAGGTGGACGCCGCCGGGGAGGTGCCGGCGCCGGGCGTGCCGGAGGCTACTACGCCGCGTCTGATCGTTGCCCCCCTCCCCCAACCGGTCGCCCCCGCTGCCGTGGCGACGCCTATTCCCGGCGGGCGGGGCGCCCACCCGGCCGTCGTGAGTCCCCCGGTGGACGACGCTGCCGCCCGGCCGACCGCCAAGTCCGCCGAACTCCTGGGCGGTGAGAAGGCGGTGGCCGGAGCTGCTAAGCCGGTGGTAAGCGCTGCTAACCCGGCGGCCGGTGCCGCAAAGCCGGTTGCCGGCACTGCTAAGCCGGTTGCCGCCGACGGCAGTGATGGCGTGCACCGCATGGAGGTGACGCAGCGGATCGAGCCGGTGCCGGGTCTGGAGATCGACAGCACCCAGGCGCTGGCGCCCGTGGTTGCGCCCGCCCCGCAGCGGCGCAGCGTGGCCGAGCTGATGGCGGCCCTGGACTGTCCGCGCGCGGCCGAGGACGACTTCTCCACCCTGGAGACCTGCCTGGAGGACCTGGACGCCTTTGACCCGCGCCCCGCAGCGCCGGTTGCCGCGAAGCGTCCCGCAGCGCCCGTGACCGCTGCCGAGCCGGCAGCGGTGGAGGTGGGTAACGCCGGAGTGCCTGCGGCGGGCGGCGAGGGCCTTGGTGCCGCCACTGACGGGCCAGATCTCTAGGAAGCGAGGGGCGGGCGTCCGTGCCGCAGCCGTGTCCCGCTAGTCGGCTCGTTTGACCTGACTTTTGACACTTGGTATGGAGCTGGGTGGTTTGGGTCGGGTTTTCGTTGATTTTCTGCGGGTGTGGTGGACCGAACCCTTGTTGTTGGACAGTCCTGGTCTTGGGAGGGATTGTGTCGATAGAGGAGCGTTTTCAGCGTCGTTTGATGGTGCTGGATTTGTATGAGCAGGGCTTGCGGGTTAGTCAGTGTGCTGCGCGTGCGGGCGTGTCGTATGAGACAGCACGCCGGATTTGTCGGGAAGCTGATCGTGATGGTTTTGACCTAGCCCGTCAAGAACGCGTGCCGCGTTTCTGGCCGGTAGAATTAAAGACCGAGATCGGGATGAGATGGCTTGCTGGTGAAAACGCGGGCAAACTCACTCGCGAGTACGGACTACCGGCCGGTTCTTACCCGATCATTTTCGGACGCTGGCTAGAGGACAGAAAAATGGTCGACCCTGAAACAAGCGCTAAAGCCGCATACGAGCGCATTAACCGCGCCCAGAAAGCAGGATACCGATTCGAGCATTGGGGTAAATGGCTGCAAGAAATGCGCCACCACATCGAAACAGCCAAGGCTCAAGCCCCCAACGAAGAAAAACGCCAGGCTTTGGACGCGCTACACGTGGAGCTGCTGGAAAAATCTTGTGCTTTGAGGGATGAGGTTGATACGTGGCAAGAGCTCTTGATCCTCTTGGTCACTACCCTCAAAGCCATACACCCGGTATCAAGACTGTGCGCGATCGTGGGGCTTGCTCGCTCGACCTACTACTGGGCCCGGAAACGCTCGAACCAGCCCAACCCGGACCTAGAGGTAGTCAAGGCAGCCTTTGACTACGCCCAAGGCCGCTATGGGTGTAAGCGCATCACCGCGTTGATCGCTCAGGGCTTTGGCAACTACCCACCCCAGGTGTTCAACCACAAGAAGGTCGCCAGACTGATGAGGATGGCCGGACTGAAGGGGGCCTGCCCGCGTCGTAAGCACTACCGTTCGTTTGCTGGCACTCAAGCCAAAATCCCTAACCGTCTCCAACGTCGGTTCCATGCCGACAAGCCCGGTAAATGCCTGGTTACTGATATCACCCAGATTTCCTGGGCGGGCTCCTGGTACTACTTCTCGCCCTTGCTGGACCTGTACAACAACGAGATCGTGGCCTGGCAGCTAGGCAAAAGCGCCACCACACAACTAGTTACCAACATGATCAAACAGTATGCCCAAAAAGCAGACTTGACCGGGACAGTGATCCACACCGACCAGGGCGGGCAATACTTCTCATACGACTACCGCGAGCTGATTGAATCCCTAGGCGCTTGCCAGTCAATGTCTCGTAAAGGCAACTGCTTGGACAATTCCCCCGCCGAAGCATTCTTCGCCCGCCTGAAAACCGAACTAAACCTCAACTCAAACCCCCACGACGACTATGAAAGCCTGGAGGAACTAATCAGCCAATACATCACATGGTGGAACGAAGAACGAATCGTAAGCAAACTACACACAAGTCCGGTAAACTACCGGCAACAACACTACAAACTCACTGTCTAACAAACAGGGGTCAGTCCATGGGGGTTGGTTTGGGTCACTAAGGGGGTGGCTATGATGAGGGTTTGTGAGCCCGTTCATCCGTCAAGTGCGTACTGCCTCGGGGGCCACGGCTGTGCAGATCGTGATCAAGGAAGGCCGGCGTAACAGGATTGTTGAGCACATTGGTTCGGCTCGTACGCCTGGCGAGCTTGCTGCCTTGGTCCAGATCGCACGGGAAAAGCTCCATCCTGGCCAGCTCGAGCTAGACCTGGACCTTTCATCGGGGTGGGCAGACTCCGCGCCGGGTGGCCTGGAGGACTACCGGCAGGCGGCCAGTAGCGCAGCGCGCGTGGTTGGCCACCGTAGCGGCTTGTTGTGGCAGATCCTTTGCGATGCTTGGCGGGATCTTGGCTTTGACCAAGCGGTAGGCGATGAGGCCTTCAAACAGATTGTCCTGGCCCGGCTGATCGAACCCACCAGCAAGAGCGCTATAGCAGCAATGTTGACCAGCCTGGGGCTGGAATCCTTTGACTCACGCACCCACTTTCGTGCCCTGGCCCGTTGTGTGGAGCGTGATTACCGCTGCGCTTTGGCTCGCGCGGCTTTGGCGCATTGCCTGGCGTATGGGGATGTGTCCTTGGTGTTGTACGACGTGACTACCTTGTACTTCGAAGTCGAGGAAGAAGACGCGCTACGCAAGGTCGGTTACTCCAAAGAACGCCGCGTCGATCCCCAGATCCTGGTCGGCCTGCTGGTAGACCGCAACGGGTTTCCCCTAGAGGCCTCCTGTTGGGAGGGCAACAAGTGCGAAACCCATACCCTCATCCCCACCATCGAGGCCTTCAAGCAACGCGCTGGGGTGGAAAACCTGGTGGTGGTAGCTGATGCTGGCATGCTCTCTCGGGCTAACTTGCAAGCCCTCAACGAGGCTGGCTACGGCTTCATTGTCGGGGCCAGACAGACCAAAGCGCCCCTGGACCTCCAAGCGCATTTCTTCTGGCACGGGGACTACTTCACTGATGGGCAGATCATTGAGACCATCACCCCACGCCACGCCGGCAAACAAGAACGCGATCAGCGCCGCAAGGCCGAACCGGTCTGGCACCCACAAACACACCCGGGCTCGTGGCGGGCGATCTGGGTCTACTCATCAAAGCGTGCCGCCAGGGACAACAAGACCCTTACTCTCCAGGAGAACCGAGCTAGAGCCATCGTTGCTGGGGAAAAAGCTATGCGCTCAGCCAGGTTCGTCACCACTAACTCCTCGGGAAGGGGCCTGGATGAAAAGGCCCTGGCCAGGGCGCGGCGTCTAGTCGGGCTTAAGGGCTATGTCACCAACATCCCAGCCCAGGCCATGAGCGCGGCCGAAATTGTGGCTGACTACCACGATCTGTGGAAGGTGGAACAGTCCTTTCGCATGTCCAAACACGATCTACGCGCCCGCCCGGTCTTCCACCACACCCACCAATCCATCCAGGCTCACCTGACCGTGGTAACCGCTGCCCTGGCCATAGCCCGCCACCTACAGACCCGAACCGGCCTGTCCATCAAGAAGATCATCCAGGCCCTCAGGCCCGTCATTGACGTCACCATCAACATCAACGGACACGAACTCACAGCCACCAGCCAACCCCAAGGCCAAGCCGCCAACATCCTGGCCAGCCTCACCAACAAAATGGGTCACTAACGGTGTCAAAAGTCAGGTGCCGCAGCCGTGTCCCGCTAGTCGGCTCGTTTGACCACGTAGTCGCTGAGCAGCGGTGCGCCCGCCGGGTCCATGTAGGACTGGGCCAGCTCACCCACCGGCAGGTCGGCAATGTGGGAGTACTGGACAATGCGACAGTATTTCCCAGTAAAATCTCCCGACATTGTAATGGGGACCGTTGTTCCATCACTCCTGTCCAAGGTGGACCAGGCCGCGCCAAGCGCACGCACCTCGTAACCGCTATTCACCTCGGCCGCGCCGCCTGGCAACTTAATCTCCGGCAAACTCATAAAGTGCCTATGAATCTCTCCAACACGCTTAATGAACCATCTCTCAGCTGCATCTAGCCGAGAACTGAAAAGCTCGGCCCAAATGCTGCTGGCGCGCTCGGAGCCTCCCACCTTATATAGCCCCCGCTCTTTATAAATGTGAATATACAAATCGCCGGCGAAGCCGAACGCATACCCGCTGCCGGACTCCATGTTTGTCGACCTAAACGAGCACGTTTGCATCCGCGCTAACTCTTCCGTGTGGCGGTTGAGAATCCTCCACATCGTTATCTCAACACCCCCTTCGCGTACGTTTCATCGTCAGACCTAATCCTGGCAATGCGTCATCTGCGCACATAGTTGCTGAGGAGCGGTGCGCCCGCCGGGTCCATGTAGGACAGGGCCAGATCACCCACCGGCAGGTCGGCAATGTGGGAATACTCAGCAATGTCGGAGTGCCGCTCGGTAACAGTCCCTAGTACCGCTACCGGCACCTCGGCCCCATCACTCCTGACCAGAGTGGACCAAGCACCCTCGAGCCTGTGAACTTGATACCCCGCACGCACATCACTTAAACTGCGAGGCAATTTAATCATCCGCAGGCCTCTATAGCTTCTGCAAATCTCCCCCATGCGCATTACAAACCATCTCTCAGCCGCGTCAAACTGCGGACTGACAAACTCGACAAACACGTCACCGTCGCGCGACGACTTCCCAACCTTATACCTCCTCTTCTCTCTAAATATGTGAAGATATACATAGTCTGCGTATTCAAACACATACCCACCAGTTCGGCTCGACCACCTCAGGTCACAACCGTGCACGCGCCCCAACTCTTGTGTGTAGCGGTTGAGACTTCTCCACACCGTTATCTCAACACCCCCTTCGCGTACGCTTCATCGTCAGACCTAATCCTGGCAATGGGTCATCTGCGCAAATAGTCACTGAGGAGCGGTGCGCCCGCCGGGTCCATGTAGGACCGAGCCAGCTCACCCACCGGCAGGTCGGCAATGTGGGAGTACTGGACAATGCGACAGTATCTCCCAGTAAAATCTCCCGACATTGTGATGGGGACCGTTGTTCCATCACTCCTGTCCAAGGTGGACCAGGCCGCGCCAAGCGCACGCACCTCGTAACCGCTACTCACCTCGGCCGCATCGCCTGGCAACTTAATCTCCGGTAGGCCCCTGTAGTTCCTATGAATCTCGCCCACGCGTTTTATAAACCATCTCTCGGCGGCATCAAATCGAGAACTGCAAAGCTCGGCAAACACACCGCCGCCACGTGAGGACTTACCGACCTTATACACCCCTCTCTCTTTATATATGTGGAAATAAATATAGTCCCCGAAACCAAACATGTAGCCGCCAGTCTTGCCGGTCACCCCCAGGCTGCAACCCTGCACCCGCGCCAATTCTTGCGTGTAGCGATTCAAAATCCTCCACAAGACCACTTCAGCACTCCTCACGCGTAGACCTCGCCGTCACGCCCAATCCTGGCAATTCGTCATCTGCGCACATAGTCGCTGAGGAGCGGTGCGCCCGCCGGGTCCATGTAGGACTGGGCCAGATCATCCACCGGCAGGTCGGCAATGTGGGAATACTTAGCAATGTCGGAATAGTCCTCCCAAACAGTACCTAGAATCGCCACCGGCACCTCGGTCCCGTCGCTCCTGACCAGAGTGGACCAAGCACCCTCGAGCCTGCGAACTTGATACCCCGCACGGACATCGCTTAAACCTGCGGGCAATCTAATAGTGGGAGACCCGTCGTACGTACGCCGTACATCCCCCACACACTTCACAAACCACCGCTCGGCGGCATCAAGTCTCCGACTGACCACGTATGGAAAGACTGAACGATCACGTGACGCCGTACCAACCTTATAGAGCCCCTTCTCTTTATATATATGGATATACAAATCTCCGGCGTACCCGAACGAGTACCCGCCACCGAACGTGATGTTTGTCGACTTGAATTCGCAATTCGAAATTCGCGCCAACTCTTGTGTGTAACGGTTGAGAGTCCTCCACATCGTTATCTCAACACCGCCTTCGCGTACGCTTCATCGTCAGACCTAATCCTGGCAATGGGTCATCTGCGCAAATAGTCTTTGAGGAGCGGTGCGCCCGCCGGGTCCATGTAGGACTGGGCCAGCTCACCCACCGGCAGGTCGGCAATGTGGGAATACTTAGCAATGTTGGAATAGTCCTCCCAAACAGTACCTAGAATCGCCACCGGCACCTCGGTCCCGTCGCTCCTGACCAGAGTGGACCAAGCACCCTCGAGCCCGCGAACTTGATACCCCGCACGCACATCTTTTAAACCTGCGGGCAATTCAATAGTGGGAGACCCATCATAATAGGCACGCCGCACATCCCCCACACACTTCACAAACCACCGCTCGGCGGCATCAAGTCTCCGGCTCACAAGGTCAACAAACACATCTTCATAACGCTCCGACGTCCCGACCTTATACAGCCCCTTCTCTTTAAATATATGGATAGACAAATCTCCGGCGTACCCGAACGAGTACCCGCCACCGAACGTGATGTTTGTCGACCTGAACTCGCAACCCGAAACTCGGACCAACTCTTGCGTGTAGCGGTTGAGACTCCTCCACATCGTTACTTCAGCACACCTCCCCCCTTCAGGTCAGCCCCGGTCCAGACGATACCCTTAGCCGTTTCAATGAACTGGACCTGAATCCCACCACCTGGAGAACCCAGAGCGGGGGCGATTTCCCCGACTTTGATCATAAACCCGTCTAGCGAGCCAGTTATCTGATACGAATAATGGGGGTGATCGTAGCCGCGCGGATCGATTCCTCGTTTCTCAGCCGAGATGGGCACACCGCCGGGCGCCTCAGCAAAGAACTTCCCACCTGGATGGCCAATCCTATCTAGGTGAAGGTCGTGCCCCGCCGCCAGATACTCCTCCAGGGAGTTATAGAATCTCTCCGTACCTGGAACAAAACCATTATTTGGCGGAAGATCTGGAATCAGGGAGTTGTCTTTTATATTCCACACGAGGAACTCATTCTCCCATTCAACCTGCGACCTGGGCGTTCCGTCCGCCTTCGCCCCGTACCTGAATTCAAGGTCCTCGACAAGGTGAATACTAGATTCCGAATCCCATTGATGCTGCTCAAAATTATCCCAGTGAGTTGTTTTTCCTTCCGGATACTTGAACTTTGCGCGCGATGCTTCCCGCTCGCCCGGCGTCATCATCGCGCGACCTTCGCGAGGCTTCGTCATGTCAATCATGCGTTTGCGAATTTCCATTACGGAGGCATGCATTCTGCGCACAGTCTGAACTGGATGGCGCAACGCTTTTGGTAGCATACGCACTGCGTTCAATCCACCCACAGCAAGGGCCGCGCCTGCCTTGCGGACATTTCTTCCGTAGCCGAACACAAACCCCTTGAGGCTCGCTCCCTTTGTGGCTTTTCCCATCGCGAAGAGAACCTTGGGAGACATGTTCTTGACGGCTCCTGCAGCCCCCCGCAGTCCACCAAGCCCCACGCAGCCAAGCGCGGCAAAACCTACCGACACAACCACCTCGAGCAGCGTTTTTTCTCCCGCCACATACAACACAATGTCGGCCATGGCCGCCACCACCCCAGTAACCGCGGCAATCGCCCCGAACCCTGCCGCAAGTACCGGCCCTACAACTGGAATAAACGCAAAGACCAACGCGAGAATGCCGGCAAACTTTGAGATTGCGCCCGCTACGGCAGATATCCAGCCGATGACCTTGGAGCCCCAGTCATCCCACAAGGAATCTGAAAGACCATCCGCTTCCACAGCCCCCTTGATCGCATCGATCGCGTTCTGTGCCGCCTGATCGCGTTCGCTTACAGCAGTCTGGATCGCCTCAACCTGACGCCCAATCTCCGCTTCCGCGTCCGCAACGTCCTCGTCCGCCCAGCCGGCAAGCCGCGTGTAAAGGGCGTACTGGTCTTGCCCGTGCTCATCGGCTGCCGCCTCGTAGTCCTCGGCAAGTTCCTCGAACTGGCGCCTACGGCGTGTGGCATCCTCCCGCACCGCCACAGCGTTCTGAGCAGCGTAGAGCGCAAGGAGAGTGTCAGACTGCACCTGGTCTAGCCGAAACGCGTAGGTTTCGAGCGCACTACCGGCGCTCCTATAGCGCGCCTCTGCGGCGTTTACGCCGTCCACGATCGTGTCCCGCGTTTCCATGAGCGCCCGCACACTCTCGGCCTGGCTGGAGTCCCCCGCGTCTAGGGCACGCAGATTAGCCGCGCACGCCTTTATCGCATCAGCGACCCCCAGGTAGCGCTGCGCGCCATCTCGAACAACCGCTGGGTCTCCCGGAGTGGGGTCGGCGGGCAGACCAACGGCGCTCCAATCTGTTGGACGCCCGCTCATTGGCTCATCGTGGCATTGGACAGAGGGAGGCGAGGCTTCTGGTCCACACCGGTTCCCACTAGAACATTCCCTTGCGGGCCATGGCGGCGTACCCTGAAATCTCGAGAGAGGAAAGGTACTGGGTGAAGACTTCCGGGTTCTCCCGGTCCTGTTCCCTTAAAGACTCCAGTTTGGCGTCCAGGATGATGCGGTCCGTATTGTTGAAGAACGTGAATCTCACAGGGAAACCCATTGATTTGCTGTCACCGGCGACGACCAGGATGTCGTGCTCCGTGGCTGCAACGCTCCTTCTCAGGTCTCCGTTTACCCTTGCGAGTTCCTCCGTGATCCTGCGGTTCTCCTCGCCTCTCAACCCCACTTCCACCAGGTGGGTTGGGTCGAACTCCGTGTAGAGAATCAACTGTGCTGTCTCCAGGATGAAGTCCCACGTGGAGCGCCACGTACCGTAGAAGTGGTAGCTCGCCCAGACACCATTGTCCGACTTGACAACCTCTTTGAGCCTCACTTTTTCCTCCGATGCCCGCACGGATTACACCTTGAAACTATTGCCAGGCTAACACCGCGCGCGAATGCGCTCTGCGCAATGGGCGTCAGGTGACCGATCCAACGCTTCCTGTGGACGGGCGCTATCCACAGGCACGCCCCAGCCCGCTGCTTCCCGCACTCCGCGCGCTCCCCCTTCTGGGGCCCCTCCTCCCCTGCTTAGCTTTGGGGGCAATCCCCTAACGAGACGGAAGGAAATCCAATGCGTTTCCAAGTTGATTCTGCAGAAGTGGCGGCCGCTGCCGCCCGCACGCGCGCCTCAATGGGCTCCATCTCTGCCGAGGTCTCGGCAATGATGTCCCACCTGACCGCCTTGCAGTCTTCGTGGACCGGCTCCGCCTCCGCTGCCTTCGCTGCGGTGGCGGAGGAATGGCGGGCAACCCAGGCGGTGGTGGAGTCCAACCTCGAGATGATCGGCCTTCAGCTGGACGCCGCCGCCAACACCTACTCGGCCGCCGAGTCCCAGGCCGCAGGCATGTTCGGCGGAAGGTAGCGCCCCGCCCCGGCACGCCGCGCCAATGCGGCTTTGGCCCCGGCAGCTACTGCTGCCGGGGCCAAAGCCTCCTGCGGAGAACCTAGCTCCGTCGTTTGCGTCCGCCCGCACCCCTACCGGGAACCGCGCGAGCCTCCGCTAGAGGGCGATCAGAAGCCGCCCATGCCACCCATGTCGGCGCCGTGACCAGCAGCCGGGGCCTCCGGCTCCGGCTTGTCGGCCACGACGGCCTCGGTGGTCAGGAACAGACCGGCGATGGAGGCGGCGTTCTGCAGCGCAGAGCGGGTCACCTTCACCGGGTCGTTGATGCCGGCAGCCATGAGGTCCTGGTACTCGCCGGTGGCGGCGTTCAGGCCGTGGCCCACGGGCAGGTGGCGCACCTTCTCAGCCACGACGCCGCCCTCGAGGCCGGCGTTGACGGCGATCTGCTTCAGCGGTGCCTCCACAGCCACCTTGACGATGGCGGCACCGGTGGCCTCGTCACCCTCCAGGTTCAGGCCCTCGAAAGCCTTGGTGGCGGCCTGAATCAGGGCCACACCACCACCGGCAACGATGCCCTCTTCGACGGCGGCCTTAGCGTTGCGTACGGCGTCCTCGATGCGGTGCTTGCGCTCCTTGAGCTCCACCTCGGTCGCGGCGCCGGAGCGCAGCACGGCCACACCACCGGAGAGCTTGGCCAGGCGCTCCTGCAGCTTCTCGCGGTCGTAGTCGGAGTCGGTGTTCTCGATCTCGGCGCGGATCTGGGCCACGCGGGCAGCGATGGCCTCGGCGTCGCCGCCACCACCAACGATGGTGGTCTCATCCTTGGTGACAACCACCTTGGCGGCGGTGCCCAGGTGCTCCAGGTCGGCGTTGTCCAGCTTCAGACCAACGGTTTCGGAGATGACCTGGCCGCCGGTCAGGATCGCCATGTCCTGCAGCATCGCCTTGCGGCGGTCGCCGAAGCCCGGGGCCTTGACGGCCACGGACTTGAAGGTGCCGCGGATCTTGTTCAGCACCAGGGTGGTCAGGGCCTCGCCCTCGATGTCCTCGGCGATGATGGCCAGCGGCTTACCGGCCTGCATGACCTTCTCCAGCAGCGGCAGCAGGTCCTTGATGTTGGAGACCTTGGACTCCACCAGCAGCACGAAGGCGTCCTCCAGGACGGCCTCCTGGCGCTCGGCGTCGGTGACGAAGTAGGGGGAGATGAATCCCTTGTCGAAGCGCATACCCTCGGTGACGTCCAGGGACAGGCCGAAGGTGTTGGACTCCTCGACGGTGATCACGCCCTCCTTGCCAACGCGGTCCAGAGCCTCGGCGATCTTGGCGCCGATCTCGACGTCGCCGGCGGAGATGGCGGCGGTGGCGGCGATCTCCTCGGTGGTCTCGACCTCCTTGGCGTCAGACAGCAGCTGGGCCACGACGCGCTCAACGGCCTTCTCGATGCCCTTACGCAGCGCGATCGGGTTGGCACCAGCGGCCACGTTGCGCAGGCCCTCACGGACCAGGGCCTGGGCCAGCACGGTGGCGGTGGTGGTGCCGTCACCAGCGACGTCGTCGGTCTTCTTGGCGACCTCCTTGACCAGCTCGGCACCGATCTTCTCGAACGGCTCGTCCAGCTCGATCTCCTTGGCGATGGACACACCATCGTTGGTGATCGTGGGGGCGCCCCACTTCTTCTCCAGGACGACGTTGCGGCCCTTGGGGCCAAGGGTGACCTTGACGGTGTCGGCGAGGATGTTCAGGCCGCGCTCCATGCCGCGGCGGGCCTCCTCGTTGAAAGCAATGATCTTGGCCATTTACGTTCCTTCACGAATACGTGTGGGTGGTTGGCCACGCCCGCGACGGACGATCTCTTGGGCCGCCACGCGATTGCGGCGCCCCGCCTTACCTCGCGGCTCAACCGGGTTGTCTTGTCACTCCCACCTGGGGAGTGCTAACCCAACTCTGGCACTCTGCCCCCGAGAGTGCAAGTGTGCCCCTCGCGTTGTTCGCGAGGGGCACACCCGTTTCAAGCCGCAGTTTCTCCCTACTGTGTAACCAACACAACGACAACGGGAGCCGACTGCGCGGCGGCAGCGTCGTCCACCACTGCGGTGATACCGAGCGCGGCGGCCACCTCCTTCGCCTCAACGGCGTTGGCCTCACCGGCGTAGTAGACGGTGTTCTCACTCGGGGCGGTGCCCTCAAAGTTCTTGGCCGCAGCGTTGGTGTATCCAGCCGCCTTGGCCTTGTCGGCGGCTCCACCAGCCAGGCCCGCCACGTCAGTGGCGTTGTAGACCACCACGTTGATACTGCGGTCAGCGGGCTCCTCTGCGGGCGCTGCCTCCTCAGTCGGCTCGGCCGGCGGTGCCTGCGTCTCCGCCGGGGCGGTGGTCTCCTCCGGGGCCTGCGCCGCGGCCTCCTCGTTGGACTGCTGCGTGGGAACAGCCGGCGCCACGGCCGACGGCGTGGTGGGGGTGGTCGGGTTGGTGGCCCCCATCTTGGACAGCAGCGCCACGCCCGCCCACGCCACCAGCGGCACGGCCACGATCACGACCAGATAGGGCAGCAGCCCGCGCCACCACGGCTCAGGGGCGCGGTGCACGCCCTCCGGCACGCCTTCTGCGGCGCGATCGAACTCGTCCTCTGGATACTTACTCACGTTCGCAGATTACCGCGCCGCGTTACCTACCGCACGGTGCTGCCCGCGCGTGTTGATTAAATCCGGGCACTTCGCGCCGCTTTCACCCGCCCCGGCGAACCTTACGGACCCCCTTCCGTGGCGAGTACGGACGACGTCCCGCCCGCGCCCCTCCAGGCGACACCGCCCCCGCTCGGACCGCTCCCACCGACGCCGGCCCCAAGGGGCATCCGGGGGCACCCGCAAGCGCTTAGGGTGGTGGGGTGAGTCATTTCCCGCCCCTGACCCAGATAATGGCGCCCGACTGGGCACGCGCATTGGCCCCGCAGGAGGAGGCACTGGCTGCGCTGGGTGACTTCCTGCACGCCGAGCGCGCCGCCGGGCGCCCCTACCTGCCGGCCGGGCAGCACATCTTGCGAGCCTTTTCCCAGCCGCTGCGGGACGTGCGCGTGCTGATCGTCGGGCAGGACCCCTACCCCACGCCGGGGCACGCGGTAGGCCTGGCCTTCTCCGTCGCCCCCGGTGTGGCCCCACCACGCAGCCTGGTCAACATCTACCGGGAGCTGCAAGACGACCTAGGGGTGGCGCTGCCCACCACCGGAGACCTCACGCCGTGGACCGAGCAAGGCGTTTTGCTGCTCAACCGGGTGCTGAGTGTGGGGGTGGGCGAGCCCGGATCGCACCAGGGGCGCGGCTGGGAGGCAATCACGGAGGCTGCCATCCGGGCGCTGATAGCGCGCGGCGGCCCGCTGGTGGCGGTCCTGTGGGGAGCCAAGGCGCAAAGCCTGGCCCCGCTGCTGGGCAGCACCCCGATCATCGCCTCCCCCCACCCCAGCCCACTTTCTGCCTCACGCGGCTTCTTTGGCTCCCGCCCCTTCTCCCGGGTTAACTCGGCCCTTCAGGCCCAAGGGGCCGCCCCGATCGACTGGCGTCTGCCCTAGGTAGCCCGGTTTCCTTACCTGAGCCCCTTCACCGCCGCCCCACCTGGAGAGCGCGGCATTCGCCTCTGCCTGGCAGTACGGAAACACGCGGAAAAGAAGGGGCGGGCTCACCGAAGTAAGCCCGCCCCTCGCCGCTTAGTTAGCGCAGCAACTGGCGCAGCGCGCGTTCCACGCCGGCGTTGACCGAAGCCATACCGCCAACGATGTCAACGAAGCGTGGCTTGCGTTCAGTTATCACCGCGCTCGCCGCAGCAGGCAGCGTCGAGGCGCGGCTGAGAAGCAGCACGCCGTCATGGCTAGCCGCCAGGGCCCCGCCTGCCAGGGTGTCAGCGTACGTAGCGCCCGAAACCACCACCACTCGTGTACCCGCCGGGGCATATGTACTGACAAGATCGGCTGCCGTCTCGTAGCGGGTGGCACCCACCACAGTCTCCATCGTGAGGCCCGCGATGAAACCGTTCTTGCTCAGGGCGTGTGCCGCCGCACCGACTCCTACCACGCGTAAACCCGCGTTCAAGTACCCATCGGTCACCTGCGGCAATGCCTTGCCCGCACTGAACACCACTACCCCACCGGTACGGCCAGCCAAGGCCCCCGCCGCCACACCGTCAGGAAAGTTGGTGCCGTCAACGACGTAGACCATCTTCTTAGAGCCGGTCACGCGCTCGGTGGCTTTGGCCACCTGCACGGCAGTGTCGTAACGGTCTACACCAAACACGCGCTCAACTCCATGACCAGCGCGCTGCAAAGCAGCCAGCTTGCCGGGAGAGACGGAACCGGAGCCGCCTACGACAATCACCTTGGTGATGCCCTTTTCTCGCAGCACGCCGAGCACCTCGGATTCGAGTTGGGCGCCGGTGGTCAACAAGACCGGGGCGTTGTGGGCTGCCGCCAGCGGACCGGCCGCCAACGCATCTGCGTAGTTGTTTCCAGAGGCCAGGATCGCAGTTCTCCCCCACTTTTCCGCACGGGCGACCTCGATAGCGGTCTTGACTCGATCGACACCGCTCAAACGGCGTACTTGCGCAGGGACAGTTGGAACCGTAGGCGGAGCCGTCGTAGGCGGAGCCGTCGTAGGCGGAGCCGTCGTAGGCGGAGCCGTCGTAGGCGGAGCCGTCGTAGGCGGAGCCGTCGTAGGCGGAGCCGTCGTAGGCGGAGCCGTCGTAGGCGGAGCCGAGGTCGGAGCCGAGGTCGGAGCCGTGGTCGGGATCTCCACGTTGTCTGAACAACGCACCCACATCCCGGCCCAATCGGCGTGGTCTTGTCCGTTGCGTCCCTGCGGATCCACCAGCAGGGAAAGCTGCGTCTGCCCATTGAGGGCAACCCTGGCACTCCCCGTAGGAGTCGAAGCCGTCATCAAGCCAGAGCGCCACAAGCTCGTGGCACCGGACTTGACCTCAAACACCACGGAGGCTGCGGAACCAGGCCTGCGCTGCACATCATCAATGCCGTAGTCGAAGATCAGCTCCTTGCAGTGAGCCGGCACGGTCACGTCCACCTGGGAGGCCGCGTGTGTCCCCAGCCCCTTGGAATAAAGCTTGCCGCCCATCCGCAACGGGCCGCCGTCACCGGCCTGGTCCTCTCCATTGGAGCGGTCCTTCTCCACCGGTCCCCACCCATTGCTCACCTGGGTCCAGGTCTGGTCAGAGAGGTAGAAACCACCCGCCACCACCGGGAATGACTGAGAAACCAGCTCGCTTGGCCCCGCACTCACTCTGATCTGGACGGTATCGATGCCCACCTTGCCCCGGGTGGAGAATTCGACTTGGGCGGTCTTTGCCTCCAGTGGGGCCAGCGTTACCGTGGTAGGAGCCGCCGCAAACAGTTCGCCAACCACATTGACGGTCACTGTGCGCTCCTGGTCGGTGATGTTGCGCAGCTCCACGCTGGCGGTAATCGGATTGCTCGGATCCTCTACCGCCGTGCGATCGAGTTGCACCTTCCCCACCGTCACGGAAGTAAGGTTCTCGTCCCCCAAAGCCGCGAGCAGAGCGTCGCGCAATCCGTTGAGCTTGTCGAAGTTGGTGCGCGTGGCATCGTCCTCCGCCCGCACGCTGCTTAGTGCAAGGCGCAGCGTGGCGTTGCCCTGCCCTAGTTTCTCCTTCGCCAAGTTCAGCAGCTCGGCATCCTCTAGGCCGTCCTTGAAGACCTCCCACCGAATGGAAGAAACCGGCCCCTGCTCACCGGGATAAATCACGTACTCATCGCCCTGCCCGTAGCGGAAGCTGGGGTTGTTATAAACGTCTAAGGGCCATGAGTTGAAGGTCCACCGCAGGTAGCCGTCCAAGTTGCGTTGCTCCACAACCCAACCAATGGTGCGGGCGTTGAAGGGCGGGGTCTTGACCACCGTGTTCGGTTTGGCCGGCTCGTTCCATGTGTAGAACAAAGTCGGTTCTCCCGCCCTGCGGCGTCGCTCAATCAAGTCCTGAGAAACCTGATCCAGGAACGTGTAGTTGAAGGAGATGAAGTTAGCCAAATCGGCTTCCGCCAGAGTGTTTGCGGCCAGCGCGATCTTGGGTTCCCAAGCGGGGTCGGCCTCCTTTATGAACGAAAAGGCCTGTTCCATGCGGGCAGCCGGCTGCTCGTCGAAGGCCAACGACGTGTCATCGAACCAACCTTGCTGAATCAGGTGGCGCTTGAAGTCGCGCAGGAAGGCAACCCACGCCGCCCGGTAGCGCTGGTCCGTGATACCCATGGACACCGACACGTGCTTCCCGGTGGTGGTGTCCAGGTAGTAGAGGCGGTCCCGGGACTGGAACTGGAGGGGCGCAAAGGCGTGGATGCGTTTGCCGATTCCATTGGACCGAGCCTCGGTGACCAAACGGTCAAATACCGTGTAGTCGAATGACCAGCTGGTCCCATCAAACTTCCACTCCACCGTGGAACGGTATGGGAAGGCAGTCTGAGCATGGATTGTCCCAGTGTTGAGCTGGACCAACCAGGGATCCTCCACCACCGCCAGGTCCAGGACGTCTTGACCTGCCTCTGCCTGCTCCTTCCAGTAGGGGACCAGAGCCGCGAAGTGCGCGTCTGACCACGGCTGCAGCTCGTTGTAGTCCGCCACTGCGTCGGGGTGGAACCACATGTCCAGGATGAAGGGGCGCTTGGCCACTGGACGCAATTTGGCCTTGGGGACCGTGACTTCCAACGGGTAGCTTGCAACAAGCTTGTCATCGGCTTTCACCTGCACGGTGGCGCGGTAGGTGCCCTCCTTGGCGTTCTCGGGCATGCGGACCGTGAACCACACCGGCTGGTTGTAGTTGGCGCCCACCTCAATCGTGTTTTCGCTGCTGAGCGGATCGGCAACTAGCTGGCCCGGGTTGTTCAGGTCAGGGATGTAAAGCGGGTAGCGCACCTGCACAATCTGGCCCAGGTCGTGCTCTGCTTGCTTCAGGGCAGAGACCTCCACTTGAAGCTTAGCTACGTCCTTTTGGGGCGTAACCACCAGCTGCGCCGAAGAGCGGGAGTTGGCCGGTACGGTCAGCTTCAACGGCGTGCCGGGGGGCGCCTCGTCACCGATTGCCCCCACCAATGGCACACGAGTAAAGGATGAGGTGGCGAAGGTGGTGTTGATCGGAGTCCACACTCCCACCTCGGTGCTGAAGCTTACGGAATCCTGTACGTTGACCGGCACCAATTTTGCGCTAGCCTCCACGCTCTTTCCCCCTCCGGTAGCTGTGGCGGTGTAGGTGGTGCTCCAGTCGCCAGCAATCACGTCTTCCTGTGTCACCACGTGGGAGGGGCTGTTGTTTCGGCATACGCTGGTGGCCCCCGGGGCCAGGTTGTTGACGTTGCAGTTCGCGGCACCGGCCGGGGCGCTGAAAGCCACGTTGACCGCTACGTTGCCGGAGTTTACCACCTCGACCCAGGGTTGAATCTTGTCGCCTACTATGCCGTCCACTCCGCCTGGGTAGATAGCATCCAGCACGGGCCTTATCTCCACGTTGGGAGCTGCCGCCTCGGCAGGAAGGGGGGAGTTTACTTCCACGACCGCGTTGAACTGGGCACTTCCGGCTGCATTGGTGAAACGAACCGTAACCGGGTGTCTACGTTGGTCCGCCCCAGCTGGAATGGTCAGCTGGACGTTGGCGGTGGCCTTGCCACCGGCCAAGATTTGGGCAACGTTTACGGGAGCGGCGGCCCAGCCCGGGGTGACTACCTCCAGTTGACCGGCCGCCAGGTCAGCCCCTGACTGGTTGGTTATTTCTACCGGCACCGTGACCTGAGCCCCCTGGGTTCCAGTCACCTCACTGGTCTGCCCCATGGAGGCGCAAACACCGCCTAGCCACTCCAAGTCAAAGCTCGTGTAAGACAAGTATCGGTAACCGTCACGCTCGTAGAAGAGCCCGTACTTCCCACCCCGTTCTCCGCTGCCCTCCTTGAGCGCGGTGAGGGTGGAGTACGCCGAAGCGCCCGACTGCACTACCTTGGAGACCGGCCAGGTCTGGCCGTCATCGCATGACATTCGTACTGTCAGGTTGCGACGTACGTTGGAGTTGGCAGTGTTGCTCATCAGTAGCATGCGCGCCTGGGGACTGTTGGGCGCGGCGTCGGGGAAGGCCCGGATGATGCTGCCGTTGTTGCCCGGATCGGGCAGGTTAGGGTCAGTCTCGAAGGGGCTGTAGGTCAGTCCTGCGTCGTTAGAGCGGGCAATCTTGCGGGCTGGGGCAGCGCGCGAAGACAGCAGCACTGTGCCGTCGGAAAGCTCAACCACCTTGTTCTCATCTGCCCCGGGTCCCACAAGCCCACCGGCGTGCCAAGTGGCGCCGTGGTCATCGGAGTAGACGGACAGAGCGTAATTGCCTGCGCCCTTGCGCACCGTGTACTGCTGGATCAGGCGGCCGGCCTTTTCCCCTTGGCGTAGTTGGAGGCCTTCACCCGAGGCAGCGAACATGCCCGCCATGTCCGTGCTGCCGGCTTTGATGTCAGCCGTGATGCGGTGATGGCTCCAGGAGACTCCGTTGTCCTCACTGACGGAATAGTCGGCGTGCAGCACGTTCGGGTCGGTTGCACCGGCTCCAGTGGTGGAATTGGCGAAGCCTGCGTTGATGGAGGCTGCGTAGAAGACGAAAACCTTTCCGGTTTGGCGGTCCACGAGCAAAGAGGGGTCCCCAAAACCATTCGGTGCCGACTCTTGGCGGATTACTTGGGCGCCTTGCCAAGTCTTTCCGCCGTCAGTGGAGCGGCGCATCAGTAGCGTGATGTTACTGGGCAGGTCACGCATGGTGGGTCGGCCGTCGAATACGGCAAGCAGGTCCCCGTTGTTTAACTGAGTCAGGGCAGGGATCCGGTAGCGCATCCATCCCCCCTGCCCGCGCACCGCCAGGTCAGTCAGGGTCAGGTCCTCATTGATGCCATCTCCCAGGGCGGCCTTTCCTGCCATCACTACGGTGGAGGAGGCGACGGAACTGGCCGGTGCGGCCCGGTTTGGATTCGCCTCGAGGTCGGCCATTGCTGGACTGGACAGGGTGAAGATGGAGGATAGAAGGACCCCAAATGAGGCGGACAGCGCCACTGACCGCGCGGGATGCTTAGTTTTCATGTGACCAGCTCCATTCCAGATCGAACTGCGCCCAGCAGAGCTTGGGCGGCTGCTACGGACTGTATCAGCAGCGCCACATTTGCATTCTGCTTACTTGAATATTTCGCCCCTTGGCTTGCCTGGGTCAGCCAGGGCAGGCAGCCCTCCTGCCTGCCCTGGCGTTTGGGGGTTTGTTCTTCGTTTCCTGCACCTGGCACCCTCGCTGCCTTCACTCCCTCTGCCACTACCGATTGCTTGTGCTTCTGCCCGGCTCGCCGACGGCGGTCCAACCGTGTTCGCCGACGTCGCCTACTTTTCCACTCTGTACTTTGCGATCTTGCTCACGTAGCATCTATTGCAACGTTTCAGAGAATGGACTGCAATGTTTTCAGTACGACGGCGTGTTGTGGCCACCCTCTGCGCGATTGCGCTAGCCACTTCCGGCCTTGTGGCCGGCCTGTTCACCGCATCCACTCCCGCTGCTGCCGCCCCTGCTCGCACCGCCACACTGGTTGGAGACCTCCAGACCCAGCTTGGTTGTGCATCCGACTGGGATCCGGGCTGTGCTAGCACGCTCATGCAGCAATCTGCCACCAACCCCAACCAGTACGAATTCCGGGGGCAGCTTCCAGCCGGCTCTTACCAGTTCAAGGTGGCCATGGACGGCACCTGGAACGAGACCTACGGCAAAGAGGGCTTTACCAACTCCAACATTCCTCTGCGCCTAGCTGGCCCCACACAGATTTCCATCACCTTCGACTACACCGCCAAGCACATCGGGCTGCGTCTGCCCGACCAGGAGCCTGCCCTAACGGAAGCCGATTCGGCCCTCATTCAGGCCCCAGCAACCCACCCCGGCGCAGGTCAGCGCTTCTATTTTGTCCTAACGGACAGGTTCCATAACGGCGACCCCACGAACGACCGCGGTGGTGCCACCGGCGATCGCTTGACCACCGGCTTCGACCCCACCGACAAGGCGTTCTTCCACGGTGGGGACCTCCGCGGAATCATCGCCCAACTTGACTACATCCAAAACTTGGGCACCACCGCCATCTGGCTCACCCCTTCATTCCAGAACCAGGCTGTGCAGGGCGAGGCGGAGCAGGCTTCTGCCGGGTATCACGGTTACTGGATCACCGACTTCACTCGCATCGACCCGCACCTGGGCAGCAACGAAGACATGCGCGAACTCATCGCCCAGGCCCACTCGCGTGGGATGAAGGTCTACTTTGACATCGTCGTCAACCACACCGCTGACCTCATCAGCTACGAGGACAACACAGAGCAGTACATTGACCTGGCCACCCGCCCCTACAGGGACGCAACCGGGGCGGAAATAGATATCTCAGCACTCGCCTCGAGTCCCGATTTTCCGGCTCTGGACGCCACCATCTCCTTCCCCCACCGGCCTACACGTCGAGAGTCTCCTCGTCTAGTGCCGGACTGGCTCAACGACGTCACCCTCTACCACAACCGCGGGGCGATGGACCCGAGCGGTCAGGGGGAGAGCGCCCTGCTGGGGGACTTCGGCAACCTTGATGACCTGATGACCGAGCATCCCCGCGTGGTACGGGGAATGGCTGACATCTACAACACTTGGGTGGACATGGGCCTGGACGGCTTCCGCATTGACACGGTCAAACACGTCAACATGGAGTTCTGGCGGGATTGGACCAAGCTGGTCCATCAGCACGCCAACGAAGCCGGGCGCCCCGACTTCTTCACCTTCGGCGAGGTATATGACCGACCGGCCCACCTCTTGGCAGCCTACGTGCGCGGCACGGACATGTCTGCGGTACTGGACTTCGGCTACCAGCACCGAGCCACGGAGTTCGCGCGCGGCAAGGGAGGCGATGCCACCCTCAAGCGCCTATTCGCAGACGACGACTACTACACCACCCCCACTTCCTCCGCTATCGTCTTGCCGACCTTCCTGGGCAACCACGACATGGGCCGGGTAGGATTCCTACTCCGCGAATCAGACAACGCAATGGCACGGGCCGAGTTGGCTCACAGCCTGCTCTACCTCACGCGCGGCCAACCGGTGATCTACTACGGAGACGAGCAAGGCTTTGTTGGAGTAGGCAACGGCACTGACAAGCATGCCCGCCAGGACATGTTTGCCACCGCCACCACAGAGTACGCCGAACAACCGCTACTGGACGGCACTCAACTGGGCAGCTCCGATCGTTACGACCAGTCCGCGCAGCTCTACCGCCATATCTCCGCCCTAGCCAAGTTGCGCCAGGATCATCCAGCCTTGAGCGCCGGCGCGCAGATAGAGCGCTGGTCCAGTTCCGGCTCCGGCATGTACGCCTTCTCCCGGGTGGAGCGCGCCGAGAAAGTGGAGTACCTGGTAGCTGTGAACAACTCCGCCGCCCCTGTCACCAATTCAGTCACGGCCTTGTCCAAGGACGCCACCTTCGCCCCGGTGGGCGCTAGCGGTCCCTCTGTCCGTTCCGATGCCGACGGACGGGTGGAGATCACCGTGCCGCCCTTCGGTGCCGTCGTCTATCGCGCCGATGCTCCTCTCACCGAGGTCGGCGCGGCCCCGGCCGGACAGCCCACCCGAGTCACAGGTGGTCTTACACTCGCAGGCCACCGCCTGACCGGGCTGGCTCCGGTAGGCACAGACATGAGCGGCCTAGAGTGGTCTGAGACCTCCTTCTCATACCGGCTGGCAGGCGAGGAACAATGGCACCCTCTCGGGGTAGACACCGGACAGGACGCGCGTGTCTTTCACGACGTCTCCGCGCTTAGCGCGGGCACCGTTGTGGAATACCGAACTGTAACTGTGGACGCCAACGGGAACCGGCATGCCTCTGCTGGCTACGGCGTGGTGGGCGTTGACCTGACTACAGGGACACAGGTGCAACAAACCGGAGTGCTGGTCACAGTTCCCGGAACCTTCAACTCCGAGTTGGGCTGCACCGGGGGCGTGGACGGGGACTGGGATCCGGCCTGCCTGCACACGAAGCTAAGCAAAGACCCAGAATCAGGACTATACGTGGGCAAGTTGTCCCTCCCCGCAGGCGAGCACCAATACAAGATCGCCGTGGGCGGATCTTGGGAAGAGAACTATGGCACGCCCACCGGGGAAAACGTCTCCCTATCTTTGCCCCAAGCCACGGAGGTGACCTTCATCTACGATCACTCCTCCCATGCCTTCTTCACCTCTCCTCCCTTCCCGCTCGTCACCCTGCCCGGTACCTTCGGTGCAGCGCTTGGCTGCACGCAGGGGGACCTGGAAGGAAACTGGGCCCCGGCCTGCCTAGCAGGGCTAATGTGGCCGGGGCAGGACGGCAAATTCCACTTCACCTCCAAGCGGATTCCTGCCGGAGAGCACGAGGTCAAGGTGGCCCACGGCCTATCTTGGGCAGAGAACTACGGGGACGGCGGGCAGAACTACCGTTTTACCCTTCCTGCCGGCCAGGCCCCGGTCTTCACCTACAGCCCGGACACCCACCGCCTGGAGATAACCTTCACCGACCTGGGCAGCATGCAGTCCACCGCCGCCCGGGCCATCTGGGTAGACGGACGCACCTTGGCGCTACCAACCAGCCAATTCGACGGCCACAATCCCGCCCAGGTCGAGGTGGCTTTGTTGGTCTCCCCCACCACGCAGGTTGAGTTGCGCGGCGGGCGTCCCCACGCTGCGGACGGCGAGGCGTCGTCCCTACCATTGACCCGTGCAGGCGCCACCCCCACAGCCGCTCAGCTCGCCAAGTACCCGCACCTGCGCGGATACTCCATCTACACGCTCAGTGACGCAGACGCTGCCAGGCTGGGGCAACTGCTCACCGGCAGCATGGCGGTGCTCGTTTCCCAGGGGCAGACGCCACTGACTCTGACCGGCGTGCAGATTGCTGGCGCGCTCGACGCGCTGTACGCACCCGCTGCAGCACAGACCCGGCTAGGCGTGACCTGGACCGCTCCCGGCACCCAGCAGGCCTCGCCCACCCTGCGCCTGTGGGCACCCACCGCCAAGCAGGTCCGCCTCCAGCTCTGGGACAATCCCGAAGGCACCGGCGAGCCCACGCAATATTCCGCCACGCGCGACGAGGCGAGCGGAACGTGGAGTGTGGAGGGCAGCCGAGAGTGGAAGAACCGGGCGTATCGCTACCTGGTGGACGTATACGTCCCCAGCGAGGCGAAGGTAGTCACGAACGCGGTAACCGACCCCTACTCGTTGGGCCTAACCACGGCCTCAACCCACTCTGTGCTGCTAGACATGGCAGATCCGGCCCTCGCCCCGCCGCAGTGGCAGGATCTACGCGTCCCGGAGGTGAAGCGCTCGGTGGACCAGATGATCTACGAGCTGCACGTGCGCGACTTCTCGATCACCGACCAGAGCGTCCCGGCTGCGCTACGCGGCACATACAAGGCCTTCACAGTGAGCGACTCCGCCGGTATGCGCCATCTGCGTGAACTGGGGCAGGCCGGGGTCAACTCCATCCATTTGCTCCCCACCAACGACATCGCCACCATCCCGGAGCCTGCCTCCGAGCAGGCAGTGGCTAGCATTCCTGCCGCTGCGCCGGACTCTACCGAGCAGCAGGCCGCAGTGGCTGCCGTGAAGGACCTCGACGGATTCAACTGGGGCTACGATCCCTACCACTACTTCGCACCGGAAGGCTCCTACGCCTCCGACCCCAGCGCCGCCGGACGCGTACGTGAATACCGTGAAATGGTGGCCGCCATAGGCCATGCCGGCATGCGAGTGGTGGCGGATCAGGTCTTCAACCACACGGCATCCTCCGGGCAGGGCGGCACAAGCGTTCTGGATAAGGTGGTACCGGGCTACTACCACCGCCTAAACGCTGACGGAAAGGTGGAGAACTCCACCTGCTGCGAGAACCTGGCCACGGAGAACGCCTTGGCCGAGCAGCTAATGGTGGACGCAGTCACCACCTGGGCACGCGACTACAAGGTTTCCGGCTTCCGTTTCGATCTAATGGGGCACTCCTCCCGGGCCAACCTGGAGGCAGTTCAGGCCGGTCTGCGTCAACTCACCCTAGACAAGGACGGAATAGACGGAGCAACCATCCACCTCTACGGCGAGGGCTGGAACTTTGGCGAGGTAGCCAACAACGCCCGCTTCTACCAGGCCACCCAGGGCCAGCTGAATGGCACAGGCATCGCCACCTTCAACGACCGCCTTCGCGACGGGGTACACGGCCACGAGGGCCACACCCAGGCTTTTGGAACCGGGCTGGTGACTGATCCAAACGGCCACCCACAGCAGGGCGTGGAGCACCTGCGCTATCTCACAGACTTGGTGCGCCTGGGCATGGCAGGCAACCTGGCCAGTTACTCCTTTGAGACCAAGGACGGCGTAAAATCCGGGGCCGAGCTCAGCTACGGTTCCGGGCCTGCCGGGTATGCCAGCCAGCCAGGGGAGAGCGTCAACTACGTGGACGCCCACGACAACCAGACACTGTATGACCTCTCTGTCTTGCAGCTGCCGGTTTCCACCTCGCGTGCCGACCGTGTGCGCATGAACAACCTGCAACTAGCCACCGTTGCCCTTGGGCAGTCACCTGCCTTCTGGCACGGCGGCACGGACCTGTTGCGTTCCAAGTCCCTGGACCGTGACTCCTACAACTCCGGCGACCACTTCAACGCGATCGATTGGAGCGGGCAGCAGCACAACTTCGGAGTGGGGCTTCCCCCGGCGGAGAAGAATCAACAGCTGTGGGAGCAGCAGGCTCCACTACTGCGTAACCCGGAGTTACGCGCTCAGCCGGCGGACTTGGAGTTCTCCCGTCAGCTCTCCCTAGAGCTAGTGCGGTTGCGCTACGCCACACCCCTGATGCGGTTGGGTAGCGCACAGGCCATCCAGGAAAAGGTCTCCTTCCCGGCCGGTGGCCCTAACGCCCAGCCCGGTCTGCTGATGATGCTGATCGACGACACCGCAGGCGCTGACGTCGATGCCAAGCTCGACGGCGTGTTGACGGTATTTAACGCTTCTCCACAGCAGCTCACTCAGCGGGTTGATTCCCTTGCTGGCCGCCGCTTTGCGCTCTCCGCTATCCAGGCTGAGGGAGTGGATCAAGTAGTCAAACAGACCAAGTGGGACGCGAATAGCGGCACGGTTATTATTCCGCCCCGCACCGTGGCTGTGCTGCACGAACTTGAGCAGATTCCGACGCCGCCGACGCAGACGCCAACGGTCGCGCCACCCCCGACGCAGACCCCGACGCAGACCCCAACGCAGACGCCAACGGTCGCGCCACCCCCGACGCAGACGCCGACGCAGACGCCAACGGTCGCGCCACCCCCGACGCAGACCCCGACGCAGACGCCGACGCAGACGCCAACGGTCGCGCCACCCCCGACGCAGACGCCGACGCAGACGCCAACGGTCGCGCCACCCCCGACGCAGACGCCGACGCAGACGCCAACGGTCGCGCCACCCCCAACGCAGACGCCGACGCAGACCCCGACGCAGACGCCAACGGTCGCACCACCCCCAACGCAGACGCCGAGCTCCACACCGAGCACGTCGATATCCGCCATCCCCTCTCCCGGCCCGGCTATCGTGCACCGCGTTTGGGGAGCCGACCGAGTCGAAACCGCCTTGGCGGCAGCGCGTGCCGGTCGTTTTAGTGGCACTACTGCGGTAGTAACAAGCGGGCTGGGTTTCGCGGACGCAGTCACGGCAGGGCCGTTGGCCGCCGCGATTGACGGTCCACTGCTACTAACTACGGCGAGCACGGTGGAACCCGGAGTCCTGGCCGAGCTGCACAACATGCAGGTCACGGAGGTTTACCTGGTTGGCGGCACCGGCACGGTGTCCTCGCTGAAGGAAACACAGCTGCGCCGAGCGGGCTTCTCCGTGCGCCGCTTGGCCGGTCCGGATCGGTTCTCCACCGCCACAGCTGTGGCCGCAGAGGTGGCCCGCATCAGTACGGTGGAACGAGTCTTCCTGGCCAACGGGATGGACTACGCGGACTCTCTAGCGGCAGGACCAACTGCCGCCCGTCACGGTGGCATCGTGCTGCTGACACGGGCAGCCCAGCTTCCGCCTGCGACTAGGGCCTACCTGGCGGCTCACGACTCACTGCCTGTTGTGGCCGTAGGTGGGCTGCCTGCGCAGTCCTTGCGCGGTTCTCACTACGTGTCGGGAATCAATCTCATGCCGGTAGTGGGGGCGGATCGATACGCCACCGCTGCGCTGCTAGCCCAACGTTTCCACTCCGCTCCCTCTGCTCTGGTGGTAGCAAGCGGGGCCACCTTTGCAGATGGTCTCCCCGGGACCGCGTTGGCCGCAAACCTGCGTGCGCCGCTACTACTCAGCCGCCAGACCGCTCTCAGCCCGGAGGTGGCCAGCTACCTGACTGCCACCTCCACGGTGCGGCGGGTAGAGCTGCTGGGAGGCACAACCACCCTGCACCCGGCGGTCCAAAGCGCATTGGAGAGGCTGCTGAAAGACCGTTAAGCACAGCGTGGGTCGCCCGAGCACCGATAGGTCTGGGCGGCCCACGCTGTTTCAACCACACCCGCCGGTAGGCACGCATAACGGAGGCTTCCTCCCCCTATGCTGTGTGAGGGCAGACGCAAGCTTGACTGCTCTGATCGCGCAAGGAGGATTCATGCCCTCAGCTCACCCCGGCTCCACCTCATCCGCCCACACAAGCACACCGGCGGGAGGAGCGTCGTCCCACCCAGACCTCTACTGGGGGGCTCCGCTGCGAGGGGGGCGGGAGCACTTTGGCCGCACCGCCCTCCCCTTGGAACTGTCTGCGGTGGAGCGGTACGTGGCGGTGGGTGACTCAATCAGTGAGGGGCTGGAAGATCCACGCCGTGCGGGCCGCATGATCGGGTGGGCAGACCGCCTAGCCGTGGAGCTTTCTGCCGCCCGGCAGGAGGGCGGCATGGCGCCACTGCGGTATGCCAATCTCGCCATTCGCGGCCGGTTGCTGGGCAACATCCTGGGTGACCAACTGGAGCAGGCGTTGGCGATGCGCCCAAACCTGATCTCCATTTGGGGCGGCGGAAACGACGTCATGCGCCTGCAAGCCGACGTCCGTGGGCTTCTACAAGCGCTGGACAAGGCCGTTGCGCGCGCCCGCGACACGGGCGCAGAGGTGCTCACCTCCACCTTTGTCGACTGCTCAGATTCCCCTCTCTTGAAGGCGATCAGTCCGCGCATGATGGAGTTCAACGAGGGGGTGCGCGTGATCGCGCAGCGGCGTGGCTCGCGAGTAATCGATCAATTCCGCATTCCCTCGTTGAAGGATTGGAACGCCTGGGCCCCCGACCACATCCACTTGTCATCTTCTGGGCATCAGATCGTCACCCAGGCGGCACTGGAGGCACTCGGCATGCCCACCGACCGCACTCAGTGGGCTCCGCGGCCCGCGTCGGCGGTAAAAAAGCTGACCCTGCGCCAAAACATTGCCTGGTTCCAAAGAGATGTCCTGCCCTGGATTGGGCGCCACATTAACGGACGCTCTAGCGGCGACGGCCTCGCCCCCAAGTTTGCACAATACGTTGAGGTGCCCAGCTCAGGGTTCCTGGACTAGCGGAAAACAAAGCCCCCTAATTCCTCCGGGGAATTAGGGGGCGGAGCCACCTGCGGGACTCGAACCCGCGACCGTCCGCTTACAAGGCGGGCGCTCTACCAACTGAGCTAAGGTGGCGCGGCGCTGAAACGCCAGCGCCGAGTATAGCGGAGGGCCCGCAGCGCACGCGCTGCGGGCCCAGTGCTTTGGCGGACCTGCACCCATCGGGCGGGCCCGGCGGTGGAGGGAGCCTTACCGCCTTACTTGGTGGTCTCCGTGGCCGCCGGGGTCGGGTATGTGTTGGTGCGCACCCACTGGTCCAGCCCGCCGGGCTGCATGATCAGCGCGAAGTCAGAGGGCTTGCCGTCCTTGACCACGGTGGGCGTGGCGGCGCGCTTGTCCTCGCTGAGCTCGCCGCTGTTGGAGCGGGTAACGAAGTCAGTGGTGGAGGCGGACACCAGCGGGGCGTAGGTGTTCTTGGAGAACGCGTCGATGGTGGACTGGGGCACGCCCAGCTCCTTGGCGGTGTTCTGGATCGCCTCGAAGCTCAGCTTGCTGGCGTCCTGGGCCTGGTTGGCCTCCAGGAACACGGTGAACAGCTTCTCGTGGAACTGGTAGGCCAGCTCCGGGTTCTTGTCCACCACCTCGTAGAAGGCGTTGGCGGCGGCGTCGGTGAAGGTGGAGCCCAGGATGGAAACGGGGTGGAGCACCACGTTCACGGCATCGTCGTCCAGCAGCTTGGCGAGGGTCTCGCGCTGGGCCAGCTCGAAGTGGGCGCAGGCGCCGCAGGAGTAGTCGAAGTAGACGTCCAGGACCGGCTTGCCGTCGCTGCTGGTGCCGGCCTTCTTGGCCGGCCCGGCGAAGGACACGCCGCCGTTGTCGGTGACGATCGCGGGCTGGTCCACCTTGCCCGCGTTGGCGTTCTTCTTGTAGACGGCGAACACGATGGCACCGACCGCGACCACCAGGCTGGTGGCGATGGCGATGATCATGAGCATGCGGTTGCGCGAGTCTCGCTTGAGCTGTTCTGCCCTGCGCTGCGCAGCCTGGTTGCGGGCTGCTTCGCGGCGCTCGTTGCTTGTGGGTCGAGACTCTTTCGCCATGTTTTCTTCCCTTACGATTTCGCGGTCAAACGCGATCACTCTAGCGGCTTTGGCTGGGAATGTACTGGTGGCCGACGCCGCCCCGGCGCCGCCCCGTTGTCGTTGTCGCCTTTCGCGCCGGCTATGCGCTGGTACCGCTCTGCGTTAGGGCGTAGGCGGCCAGGAGGACCAGGAGGAAGCTGAGGGTGACCACCGCCCGGCGGGGAAGCTCTGCCAGCAGGGCGGCGGTGCCCACCCGCGAGTGGCGGGCCAGGGGCGTGTGCCACAGCCCCACCCACACCAGGAAGACGAGGGCTGCTTTCGCGCCGCTTTCTCCCAGTGCCGTCAGCTGCACGTGGGAGAGGTGCGTGGAGGCGCTCAGCCACGCCCCGCCACGCCAGGCGAGCCATATAGCTGCTCCGACCGGCGCCAGCATTACTGCTTGGCGCACCAGGTAGAGCGGGACGTTCAGCGCGGCGCGCCACCAGGGCTGCTGGCGGGCCACGCTTTCTCCCACCACTGCGGTGAGTAGGGCCAGGGTGGCCGCGCATATGGCGGCGTAGCCGGCATACGCTCCTAGGCTCATGACTGCCAGCACTGCGCCCACAGCCAGGGCAAAGACCGTGCGCACCCACGCGGGAGCCAGGGCCGGGCCGGTGGAGGTGCCTACCGGGCCCTGCCAGGCCGCCGGTTGCGTTCCCTGCCACTGGCCAGCCTGAGCTGGAGACGCCCAGTGCACGGGGGGCACCGACTGCGCGAGTTGCTCCCCCGGCTGCGGCGCGTACTGCCCCGGCGTGGCGTGAGACGGCGGCTGCATAGCCGCTTGGAACAGTGCCGATTTACTGGGCACGCCCAGTGGGAAGCCCGGTGGGGTAGGAATTGGCGGCGGGGCGCCCAGGGCACCGGGAACCGGGGCGATGGGCTGCCCATTCCAGTAGGCAGACGCGTTAGGTAGGTTGGTTGGCTGCTCCACTTGGGCCTGCTGAGGGAAGGGCGCGGCGTTCGCGTACCTGCCGGGGGCAGCGGGCATGGCGGCGGTCAGTCCGTCGCGCGCCGCCTGGTCAAACTGCGGCCGGTTTTCGGATTGGTAGTAGTGGCCGACGTCGTCCCCCCGGCCCACGCCTAAAACTTGGGTGGGTAGATCACAGGCCTTCGGCGGCGAGGTGGCGGGAGCGACGTCGTGCAATTGCTCACCTACCCAGCTGCCCAGCACGGCCGTGGGAATCGCTTCCTGCGCCAACTCTCCCCTGGCAGCACTTGAGAGCAAATCCGTCTGGCCGGCGTCCGCTGAAAACTCGGGGACCGGCGCTGTTGGCAGGGCGCCCTGGGCAGGCAGCCACTCCCCCAGAATCTCGGTGTTGGCCGCCGCCTGGCCGTGCACCAACCAGTCGGTCTCCACAGGGCTGCCAGCGGGAACAACCTCGGTGGGTGCAAACGCGGCATCTGCCAGGTCAGAAAGACCCTGCAGCGTCTGCGTCGGCTGCCCCCTGCGTGCCGGGTCAGGATGGAGGGCAGCGCGCAGCAGCTCGGCTAGGTCGTGGCCCAGCCCGGCCACGTCAACCTGCCCGCGCTCAGCCCGCTCCAAAATCGCCACCGGGTTACCAGATCCAAACGGCGGCCTCCCCGTAGCGGCAAACGTCAGCACGCCAGCCCAACCCCACCAGTCGAAAGCTGGCGTCATCTCTTGCGCGCTACCACGCCAATACTCGGGCGGGAAATAGCCGGCTGTTCCTATTACCAGGCCGGCTCCGGTGACGCGCTCTGAACCCACCCACTGCGCAATACCAAAGTCGATCAGTACGGGACCTGACGCTGACATGATCACGTTGCGCGGCGAGACATCGCGGTGAACTGCCCCGGCGGCGTGCACCAGGTGCAGCCCGGCAGCAAGATCCTCCGCCAGGTTGGCCAACTCCACTGGCCCCAACGGGCCATGTGTGTCAACGAAAGCGGCCAGAGTGGGCCCCTCCACCAGCCGGGAAACAATGAACGGCTCGTCCCCGTCAATCTCAAAATCCAAGACTCCCGCGATGGAACGGGCATCCAACTGGGTTATATGGGCTTCCCGCTTGAGCCGCTCCCGGGCCACGGGGTCACTGGCGACGTGGGGATGCAACAGTTTCAACGCGACCTCTTGGCCGCTGGGAGCGAGCGCCCGGTATACAGTGCCACTTCCTCCGGACCCCAAGCAGGCGCCCAGTTGGTAGCCGCCAACCACACGCACCCTTTGCCCCGACATGGAGCCAGGCTAAGTGGGTCCACACCCCGTGGCAAACACTGCCGGAAAAGATTCCAGCAATTTTTCACACAATCTCTACCTTCCAGGCAGGCTGATGTGGCAGACTGCTTCAAGTGGCAACCGCCACGAGTGTCAACGTGGACACGTTTGACACCTTCACTCGGATCGTCGGGCACGTACCTGCCCGTGAAGGGAAACCGAAAAATGGCAACCGTAACTTATGACAAGGCCACGCGCGTCTACCCCGGCGCCGAGCGCCCCGCCGTTGACGCCCTGGACCTGGAGATCGCCGACGGCGAGTTCCTAGTGCTGGTCGGCCCGTCCGGCTGTGGTAAGTCCACCTCTCTGCGCATGCTCGCGGGCCTGGAGGACGTCAACGCCGGTCGCATCTTCATTGGCGACCGCGACGTCACTGACGTCCAGCCCAAGGACCGTGACATCGCCATGGTGTTCCAGAACTACGCGCTCTACCCGCACATGTCTGTGCACGACAACATGGGCTTCGCCCTGAAGATCGCCGGCACCCCGAAGGAAGAGATCACCCGCCGCGTGAAGGAAGCTGCGGAGATCCTGGACCTGACCCAGTACCTGGACCGCAAGCCGAAGGCCCTCTCCGGTGGTCAGCGTCAGCGCGTCGCCATGGGCCGCGCGATCGTGCGCAAGCCGCAGGTCTTCCTCATGGACGAGCCGCTGTCCAACCTGGACGCCAAGCTGCGCGTGCAGACCCGCACCCAGATCGCATCCCTGCAGCGCCGCCTGGAGGTCACCACTGTCTACGTGACCCACGACCAGACCGAGGCTCTCACCATGGGTGACCGCATCGCCGTGCTGAAGGACGGCCTGCTGCAGCAGGTTGGCACCCCGCGCGAGATGTACGACACCCCCGCCAACGAGTTCGTGGCAGGCTTCATCGGCTCCCCGGCCATGAACCTGGGCACCTTCACCGTCAACGGCGGCTGGGCCGTGCTGGGCTCCGCCCGCGTGCCGGTCTCCCGCGAGACCGTTGCCGCCATGAACGCTGAGGACAACGGCAAGATCACCATCGGTTTCCGTCCCGAGTCCCTAGAGCTGGTCTCCGCCACCGACGAGGGCTCCATCCCGATCAAGGTCGAGCTGGTCGAGGAGCTGGGCTCCGACGCCTACATCTACGGCTCCCTGGTGGGCGAGCACGACGGCAACTTCGGTTCCGGCCACGAGTCCAACCAGTTGATCGTGCGCGTTCCTCCGCGCACCGCTCCGGCCCCGGGTGGCGTTGTGCACGTCCGCATCCGCCCGGACCACCAGCACAACTTCTCCGCTTCCACGGGCCTGCGCCTGCCCTGATGCTTCGGGAAATTGGGGGTGGGGCCCCGGCCAACTGGCCGGGGCCCCACCCCGTTTTGTGCCCGCGCGCCTCGCTTCTCGTTGCGTCGCGCAGCGCCCCGGCGCCGCGCGCCCGGGTTTTGACGCAGACATCCACCAGGAGCCGCGCCCTGCGCCCCGGCGCCGCGCGCCCGGGTTCGCCGGTTGCGTCTCGACTGCATTTGCGGCCCGGCCCGGGGTCTGGTAGGCGGTGGTTGCGCAAACGGTTGAGGGGTTAGTCGACCTATTGATCCCTTGGTGCACCGATTGAGGTTTTGGTGCACCTATTGAGGGGTTACCCGACCGGGTAGGCCTACGACTGGTTCACTAAGCCCACGAGAGGTGCACCAACCCTACGAGAGGTGCACTAAGCCGGCTCTTGACAGCTGAAGGTGGGGGCTGTGGTGGGTGGTGGGTGGTGGCGCGGTGCCCCCGAGCGCACAAGCGTGCGGTCGGGGTACATGCGACCGACCGGTGCCATGGCACCAAGCGGTCGCATGTACCCCGTTGCAGCATTTGCGAGGCAGGGGTGTGCCGGTCGCGCTCGCGCATGCCGTCCACCACCTGGCCGGTGTTCTGGCGCTGTTCCCGCTCCCACTTAACGCTGCCACCGCTCCACCAGGACGGCGCCCCCAAGACAGCCCCAGTGCCGAGCCACCAGCGATCCCAACGGCACAGGCACCACGGAGGCAACGGAGTCGCTACCACGCGCGACGACCACCCTCACCCCAGTAACACCCTCATCTGTGAAGAGCCACTAAGCCCTCAACCGCTTGCGCACGCGCCCACGCGCCTACCTGCGCACACGCGCGCCTGGGCAATCCCGCCCACCTGCCGACGCCCACGCGCCTACCTGCACACAGGCGCAGACGCCGACCTGCCGACGCCCACGCGCCTACCTGCACACAGGCGCTAACGCCGACCTGCCGACGCCCAGGCGCCTAGCTGCGCACACGCGCGCCTGGGCGATCCCGCCCACGGCAGAAAGAGAAGTCCCGCCGCAGCTTTCGCTGCGGCGGGACTCAGCTCACCGAGAGGGTGTGTCAGCGCTTCTTACCGGTCAGCGCGCCCCAGACGGCCAGGACCACCAGGGAGCCACCGATCGCGAGGACCCAGGACTTCAGGTCCCAGAAGTTGCCCAGCTTTGCATCGAGCAGGATGCCGCCCAGCCAGCCGCCGACCATGGCGCCGATGACGCCCAGCACCAGCGTGGCAATCCAACCCCCCTCCTGCTTTCCGGGCATCAGGGCCTTGGCAATCGCGCCGGCGATGAGCCCCAGGAGGAGAAATGCAATGAAGCCCATATTGGCTCCCTTTCTGTTGATTCAAACGGCTGCAGGTGCAACCACTGGCATCAACTTCACTAGAGCTTTACTCGCGGTGCAGCGCGAACCGAAGATTCGGAGGTAACATACAAGGTTCGCCCTCACTCAGGGTGACCTAAGTCCCAGGCGGGTCGGGCGCTTGTCCCGGCCCGTCCCCGCAGCTCGGCCGCCACCGCCAACTCCACCGCGCCGGGCCCATTCCTACTTGTCCTGGCGCCAACCTGGGCCCGCCCCTCTGGAGGCGGAAAGTGACCAACCCCCGCACAGTTTGAGAGACTTAATCCATGCCCGCTTCTATGCAGATCACCGCCGCGCGCGTTGACCCGGCTTTGTTGGACCTCCCCTGGGAACTCCCGCTGCAGGACTGGCCAGAGTCCGTCCTGGCTGCCCTCCCCCGAGGCCTGTCTCGCCACGTGGTCCGCTTCGTCAACCTGGACGGTCGCGTGTTGGCGGTCAAGGAGATCGGCGAAACGGTGGCGCACCGCGAATACGGGCTTCTGCGTGACCTCTCCCGCCTAGAGGTTCCCTCAGTCCAGCCCACCGCGGTGATTACCGGGCGGCGCGACGAAAACGGAGAAGAACTCAACTCCGCCCTCATCACGGAGCACCTTCAGTTCTCCCTGCCTTACCGGGCCCTGTTCAGTCAGTACATGCGGCCCGAAACGGCCACCCGCCTCATCGACGCTCTAGCCGTCCTACTGGTGCGCCTGCACCTACAGGGTTTCTACTGGGGTGACGTCTCGCTCTCCAACACCCTGTTCCGTCGCGATGCAGGTGCATTTGCCGCCTACCTGGTGGACGCGGAGACAGGCGAACTTCACCCAGAGCTCTCTCGCGGCCAACGCGCTTACGACGTGGACCTGGCCCGCACCAACATCATCGGTGAACTGATGGACCTGCAGGCCGGAGCGCTGCTGGAGCCCAACATCGACACCATCGAGGTGGGAAACCGCATCGTGGAACGCTACGAGTCGCTGTGGCGAGAACTGACCGCTGAGGAGACGTTCGACGCCAGGGAGCGTTGGCGCGTCTCTGCCCGGATCAAACGCCTGAACGAGCTCGGCTTCGACGTCGGAGAGATCTCCATGTCCACCGACCTCGGCGGCACCTCCCTCTCCTTCCAACCCAAGGTGGTGGACGCAGGGCACTACCACAGGCAGGTCATGCGACTCACCGGCCTCGACGTACAGGAACGCCAAGGTCAGCGCATGCTCAACGATCTAGAGGAGTTCCGCGCCATCAACGGGCTGGGAGGCACCCCCATCGAGATTGTGGCCCACAAGTGGCTTGCTGAGGTCTTCGAGCCCACCGTGACCAGCGTGCCGTTGGAGCTGCAGCGCAAACTGGAGCCCGCAGAGATCTTCCACGAGGTGCTTGAACACCGCTGGTACTTGAGCGAAGCCGCCGGCTACGACGTGGCGCTTGCCCAGGCCGTTGCCAGTTACGTGAGCGAAGTGCTGCCCAGCAGGCCCGACGAGCAGTCCTACCTTTCGCTGGGAGACACTGAAGAGATGGACGCGATCTTTGACGACGAGGAAGTCCATGACGCTGGCGCCTGGATAGCCGATTCCCCCCGCAGTCGCGTAGCCACAGCTAACAGCGAGCTCTGGGACAACTTGCAACCCTAATGCGCATTTTTGCCCACCGTGGGGTCAGTGCCCTTGCCCCGGAGAACACTCTTAGCGCCGCCCGCCTCTGTAAGCGCCTTGGTGTTAGCGCTATCGAGTTCGACGTGGACGTGCTTGCCTGTGGCACTCCGGTGGTGATCCACGACTCGACGCTGGACCGAACCACCAACCTCAGCGGCCCCTATTCGCATCTACGGGCGACCGATCTCTCCCGCGCAGATGCCGGGGCGTGGAAAGCAGCCCGCTACGCTGGGGAACCCCTGCCGTTGCTAGACGTCTGGTGGGAGCTACTGGGCCGGGACCGGCTCTATGCGAACCTGGAGTTAAAGAACCCGGCCTCCGGTGTGCGGGCACACCGCGCCCTGGTTGAGGCGGTGGCCGCCAGCTGGATGCGAGCAGGGCAGCCAGGCACGCTCATCTCCAGCTTCTCCCCCGCCTTATTGCGCTTAGCAGCACACCTCATGCCGCAGGCACCCCGGGCACTCTTGGTTGACCGCGTCCGGTGGCTCACCGCCGCCACTGTGACCAGCTGGCTCCGGCAAGCCAGGCAGCTGGGAGCCACTGCCCTGCACCCGGCAAATGGCAACGTCACTAGGGAGCTGATTCAGCGGGCTCACGACGCGGGACTTGCTGTCAACGTCTGGACCGTGAACTCGGTGCGGCGCGCCGAGCAGCTAGCTGCTTGGCGCGCCGACGGGGTCTTCAGCGACTACCCCCACCGTTTGGTACACCTCGAGGCTCAGTAGCCCCGGGGAGGAAACCGGGTGACTGCCACTCGCGCGATGTTGCTAAGGCCAGCCCCAGTAGGCCCCGGGAATTAGCCCCGGCTCCCAACGGACTCTGGGCGGAGGGAACCTACTCCTGGTCTGACTTGCCGCGCCTGCGCAGCCAGGCCGCCAGCGCCAGCTCCGAGGCGGCGTCCAGCAGGAAGCCCGCACCGACCAGGCCCGCCAGCACCCGCTTGGGGGCACTGAAGCGCTTGCGGCTGGCCACGTACAGTAGCGCACAACCGATCGCGCTCTCCGCCGCCGCCAGCGCACCGATGAGCTTGGGGCGCTCCTGCACCACCTGCTCGTAGCCGCGCCACCAGGGGGACTCGGTGGCCGCGCTGTCCTCCCACATCTGGATGGAGCGGCCGATCGCGTTGGCCACGCCGCGCGGCTCGTGCAGCACCACGTCGTCCAGACGGGTCAGCTCCCCATTGCCCATCACGTAGTCGGCCAGGTCTGCCGGCGCGCCCACGGCGGCCAGGGCGTAGCGCACGGCCTCGTCACCGCCGCTCAGTGTGGACAGCTCCAGGGCCTCGGCGTCCACGCCGGAGACGTGCTGGGCCAGGGCCGGGAAGGAGCCCTGCGGCGCGGCCAGCACGGACTCGGCCATCCCGGTGGCTGCGGGCCCGGTCAGGGCGCCCGCCACCACGCGGCGCTGCACCGACCAGTCGTGGATGATCCAGTCACTGTGGTCCTGCCCGAACACGGCCAGCAGGTGGGCGTCCGCGTTCTCGCCCGGGGCGGCGTCGACCGGCAGCACCTCGCGGCGGATCATCACCGCCTCGGGCCACTGCAGCAGGTCCGGGCCGTCCCAGTCGGGGGTCTCGCACACCAGGAAGGTGCCCGACTCGTTCTCGCGAGCCGCCATGGTCACGCCCTCGCCCTGCGCCACCAGGGGTGCCACGAAGCCCCGCACCGGCACGTAGATGAGGCAGCGCACCGAGCGCGGCCGCTCGTCGTCGCCCACGGGCAGCACCGCCACGTCCACGGGCAGGGTGTCGGCCACCTCCAGCCCGATGCGGGCGTCCACCTCGAAGCGCTCGGTCAGGCGCGCCAGCACCTCGGCGGGGGCCGGGCCCGGCACCAGCACGGGCTCGCGCTCGTCCCCGCCCACGGCCACCAGGTGACCGTCGGCGATCGCCAGGCACACCAGGTAGACGTAGCCGCGCTTGCTGTCGTCCTCTGCCTCCGGCGCGCGGCTGGCCTCCCACTCGACGGCGGCAAGCAGTCCCTCCTGCGCCAGGAACTCGCAGAGTTCCTCCACGCGAGGGGCGGCGAAGATGAGGTTTCCGTATGTCAGTTCGGTCAGCATGGGCGCTCCTTCCGGTGCCTCTATCGAATCACATGGACTCGCGTGCGTGTCTAGTGCCCTTGCGCAACCTTGGGAACAACCACCGCCGCGGACCGGCCCGGGATGAGCACGTGCCCGCCCACCTGCTCGCCGGTGAGCAGCTCCACGCCGTTGAGCCCGCCGATCTGCGCGGTGGTGTCGGCGTGGTTGAGCAGGAACAGCGCCTCGCCGCGCCGCACTGCCTCCACGCCGGCGGGCAGCCCGGCCAGCGGGTTGGGGATCCGCGCGTAGGCGGCCGCCACGGCCACCACCACGGCCCGCGCCGCCCCGTCCAGCTCGGTGCCCACGTACCAGATGGCCCCCTTGCCCACCTCGCGGCGGGTGATGGCCGGCAGTCCGTTCAGCTCGCCGCCCCGGAAGGTGGCCAGCACCTGCGTGTCCTCGTCCACGGCCAGCAGCTCCGCCCAGTTGCGCGCCTGCAGCACGCTGCCGTCCCCGCCCAGCAGCCGGGAGGCGGCGCGCCGCAGCGGCCCCTCGGCCACGTCCAGCGCCATAGCCCGGTTGGCCGCCGGGGCGCTCACCCGCGCCGTGATCGTCTCCGTGGGCAGCACCGGCTCGTCCAGCCAGGCGCACACCTCGCCGGTGGCCGGGTAGTAGTCCAGCACGCGCACGCCGGCCTCCGGCAGCTGCGAGAGGTAGCCGCCCTGCTGCGCCACGCCCGCGCCGTCCAGCATGCCGGTGGTGGCACCCACGATCACCTGCGCGCCGCCTCGCGCCCAGTCCGCGATCCGCTGCGCCGTGGCCGTCGAGAGCATGAACTGGGCCGGCACCACGATCAGAGGCGGCGCCGCCACCTCTGCGGCGCTGTTAGGGGACGACGTTCCGCCCGCCTCCCCCTCACTGCGGCCGGTCTCAGCGGCGGCCGGTGCGCACACCGGGTGCGCGGTGGGGGCGGCGGGGAAGACGTCGTCCACCCCGGCAGGCTTGTCTGCGGGCGGCAGGAAGTCCACCACCATGCCGGCGTTGAAGAGCGTGGAGTACCAGCCGCGCACCGCCTGGAACGTAGCGGGCTCCACCGGGCCGATCGCGCTCTGCCGCGCCCAGTAGGAGTCCCAGTCGAACAGCATGCCGGCGTGCGACCGAACCCGGCTGCCCACCACCGACTCCAGACGCTTGAGGCTCTGGCCCAGGTCCACCACCTCGCGCCAGGTGGGGCTCTGCGTGCCGGAGTGCGGCAGCATCGCCGAGTGGAAGGTCTCCGCGCCCTGGACCGACTGGCGCCACTGAAAGAACAGGATCGCGTCCGCGCCGCGCGCCACCTGCTGCAGGCTCCACAGCTTCAACTGGCCCGGCTGCTTGCGGGAGTTACGCGCCCGCCACTGCACCAGCCCGGCCGTCTGCTCCATCAGCCAGAACGGCCTGCCGCCGCCCAGGGAGCGCATCAAGTCCGCGTTCAGTGCGAAGTCGGCCGCCGCGCGCGGGTCTGCCGGGTCCGGATAGCAGTCGTTAGAGATCACGTCCATGCCGCGCGCCCACTGCCAGTAGTCGCACGTGTCGAACATGCCCAGGAAGTTCGTGGTCACCGGGATGTGCGGGGTGACCTCCCGCAGCACGGCAGCCTCCGCCGCGAAGCAGGAGTAGAGCGCCTGGTCGCTAAAGCGACGCCAGTCCAGGTTCTGGGCCGGGTTGGCGTACGTGGGCAGCGGCGCCGGCGGCTCCACCTCGGCGAAGTCGTAGTAGGTCTGCGACCAAAACGCCGTCCCCCACGCCTGGTTCAGCGCCTCGATGCTGCCGTAACGCCCCCACAGCCAGGCCCGAAACGCCTCGCGGGACTCCTCGCTGAAGCACTCCTTGATGTGGCAGCCGTACTCGTTGGACACGTGCCACATCACCACCGCCGGGTGGGAGCCGAAGCGGGTGGCCATCTGCCGGGTCAGGGCCGTGGCCTTGGCCCGAAAGAGCGAGCTGGAGGAGCTGTACTGCTGGCGCGAGCCCGCCTTCAGGCGCACCCCGGCCGCCGTCACCGGCAGCGTCTCCGGGTAGAGGCGGGCCATCCACGGCGGCGGGGAGGCCGTGCCCGTGGCCAGGTCCACCTTGATGCCCGCCGCGTGGAGCTGGTCCAGCAGCTCCCCCAGCCAGTCCAGCTGGTAGTCGCCCTCCCGTGGCTCCAGCTTCGCCCAGCTGAAGATGCCCAGGCTGACCAGGTTCACCCCGGCCTGGACCATCAGCTCGATGTCCTGGCGAACTGTGGCTTCGTCCCACTGCTCGGGGTTGTAGTCACCGCCGTAGTAGATGGGCTGGGTCATGGCGCGGTTCCTCTCTGCGGCCTGGAACAAAACTGGGGAGAACGGGCGGGGTGAGGTCCCACAAAGCTGGGCGGGACCCCTCTGCCGAGGGGTCCCGCCCAGCCTAGCGGTGGGTTCAGCCGAGCTTCTTGCCGACGGAGCCCAGGCGCTCGCAGGCCTCAACCACGCGGGCGGCCATGCCGGTCTCGGCGGCCTTGCCCCAAGCGCGCGGGTCGTAGGTCTTCTTGTTGCCGACCTCGCCGTCGATCTTGAGAACGCCGTCGTAGTTCTTCAGCATCCAGTCAACGACCGGACGGGTGAAGGCGTACTGGGTGTCCGTGTCAACGTTCATCTTGATGACACCGTTAGCCACGGCGGTGGCGATCTCCTCCTCGGTGGAGCCGGAGCCGCCGTGCATGACCAGGTCGAACGGACGGTCCTTGCCGACCTTGGCACCGACCTCGGCCTGGATCTCGCCCAGGAGCTCCGGGCGCAGCTTGACGGCACCCGGCTTGTAAACGCCGTGCACGTTGCCGAAGGTCAGGGCGGTCAGGTAGCGACCGTTCTCGCCCAGGCCCAGGGCCTCGACGGTGGCCAGGGCGTCCTCAGCGGTGGTGTACAGCTTCTCGTTGATGGCGGCCTCGTGGCCGTCCTCCTCGCCGCCCACGACGCCGATCTCGACCTCGAGGATGGTGTTGGCCTTGCGGGCCAGCTCCAGCATCTCCTTGGCGATCTCGAGGTTCTCCTCCAGCGGCACGGAGGAGCCGTCCCACATGTGGGACTGGAACGGGGCCAGCTTGCCCTCGGCGACCATCTGGGCCTCGATCGCCAGCAGCGGCTTGATCCAGGAGTCCAGGTTCTGCTTGGCGCAGTGGTCGGTGTGCAGGGCAACGGTGATGCCGTAAGAGTCGGCAATCTCGCGAGCGTAGGCGGCCATGGCCAGGGAGCCACGGACGCGGTCCTTGATGGTGGAGCCGGACCAGTACTCGGCGCCACCAACGGAGACCTGCAGGATGCCGTCGGACTCCGCCTCAGCGAAACCACGGATAGCGGCGGTCAGCGTCTGGGAAGAGGTGACGTTGATAGCCGGGAAGGCGAAGCGCTCGTTCTTCGCCTTGTCGAGCATTGCGTTGTAGACCTCAGGGGTTGCGATGGGCACGTGGGCCTCCTGTGTAAGTGGCTGAGCTAACGGGTTAATTCTGCCACTTCCCCACCACCGTCGGCATGGGACTTAGATACGCCATTCGCAAACAGTGCGCTTCGGGCCGGAAAACCGGGGCTCGTCTTGCCGAAAAACGGGGCGAAACCGCCCCGATTCACTTGCCTGCCTCCGGGGGGCTAGCCTATGCGGGCGTGCTGCCTGATCCAGGCGTGCATCGCCACCGCCGCAGCCGCCCCCACGTTGATGGAACGGGTGGAGCCGAACTGGCTGATGTGCAAAACGCGCTCGCACTGGGCCAGCAGCTGCGCGGAGATCCCGCGCGACTCCTGCCCGAACACCAACACGCAGCGCTCCGGCAGCTGCGCCAACTCCAGCGGCTCGCTGCCCTCGCAAATGTCCATCGCGATCAGCGGCAACCCCTGCGAAGCCGCCCACCGCGCGAACTCCAGCGCGTCCGGGTGGTGGTCCACGTGCTGGTAGCGGTCGGTGACCATCGCGCCGCGCCTGTTCCAGCGACGCCTGCCCACCACGTGCACCCGCCCGGCCAGGAAAGCGTTGGCGGTGCGCACGATCGAGCCGATGTTCGCGTCGTGCTCCAGGTTCTCGATTGCCACGTGGAAGCCGTGGCGGCGCGTGTCCAGGTCCGCCACGATCGCCTCGCGACTCCAGTAGCGGTAGTGGTCCAGCACGTTGCGCCGATCCCCGTTCGCCAACAGCTCCGGGTCGTAGTGCTCGCCCTGCGGCCAACACTCCGGCCCGCCGGGCCAAGGCCCCACCCCCACCTCGGGGGCCAGCAGCGGCTCGGCGTAGACCTCATCCGACCGGGCGGACCAGTCGGCGCTCACACCGACGCTGTCCACCGAAGGCGGCGCGGCAACGTCGGCCACCCCGGCGCCAGCGGAATCCGGCTGCGGGGCGGCAGGCAGGTCAGGCATCTAGGCCAGGTCCAGGTCCGCCAGCGAGAGCGCGGCGTAGTAGGGCACACCGGCCTGCGCGGTGATGCGCTCGGCGGCACCAGTAGCACGGTCCACCACCACGGCCACCGCCACGACCTCGGCGCCCGCCTCACGCAGCGCCGCCACCGCCTCCAGCGGGGAGCCACCCGTGGTGGAGGTGTCCTCCAGCACCACCACGCGCTTACCGGCCACCTCCGGGCCCTCGATGCGGCGCTTCATGCCGTGGTCCTTGGCCGCCTTGCGCACCACGAACGCGTCCAACGCCAAGCCGCGCGAGGCCGCTGCGTGCAGCATCGCGGCCGCCACCGGGTCCGCCCCCATGGTCAGGCCGCCCACGGCGTCGTAGTCATCCGTGGTCAGGCCGGCCTCCTCCAGCAGGTCGATCATGACGTGACCGATCAGGACAGCCGCCTCGTGGTGGAGGGTGGCGCGGCGCATGTCCACGTAGTAGTCGGACTCGCGGCCGGAAGCCAGGATCACCTTGCCGTGAACCACGGCCAGTTCCTTGACTAGTTCTGCAAGACGGGTGCGCTGGGTGTCATTCGGGGTGCTCACGGGCAAAAGCCTAGCGGCCTAACGCCTGGGGCGGGAACATCCCACCCGAGCCGCCGGCGTGAAACACCGCTTGTTTCACGCCTCCGGGCGGGGGCGGCGTGCCCGGCGCACCACCGCGCGCGGCAGCAGCCGCATCGCCACCTCCACCGCCTGGTAGCGGATGGACGGCGTCACCAGCACCCGGCCACGCCCTACCGCCTGCAGCGACTCGCGCACCACCCGGGCGGCCGGCAGCCAGGCGAACTCGGGCACGCCACCCAACCCCATGTCAGCCACCTCGTGGAACTCCGTGTGCACCAGTCCCGGCATCACCGCTGTGGCCGTCACCCCGGTGCCGGCCAACTCCTGCGCCAGCGCCTCGGTGAACGTGCGCACCCACGCCTTGTGCGCCGCGTAGGTGCCCATCGCGGAGGAGGCCGTCATGGAAGAGACGTTCAGGATCGCCCCGCGCCCACGCTCCACCATCCCGGCCGCCGCCGCGTGCGACAGCTCCAACACCGCCCGCACCATCACGTCCAGGCCAGCCTGCTCCCGGCGCAGGTTGCCGCCCACAAACGCCTGCCCCAGCCCGAAGCCCGCGTTGTTCACCAGCAGCCCCACCGGGTGCTCGGCGGCGCGCAGCCTGGCCGCCACCGCCGCGCGACCCTTGACCATCGCCAGGTCCGCCGCCAGCACCTCCACCCCCACGCCGTGCCGGGAGCGCAGCTCCCGCGCCAGCTCTTCCAGGCGGTCCTGGCGCCGCGCCACCAGCACCAGCGCGTGCCCGCGCGCCGCCAGTTGGCGCGCGTACTCCGCGCCCAGTCCCGCCGAGGCCCCCGTGATCAGTGCAGTACCCATGCCCCCAGGGTAGCCAGCCCGGCCGGCGCCCGTGCCCGCGCCCGCGCTTGTGCCCGTACGCATACCACGCCGGCGCTTGTGCCCGCCGGCGCGGGCAAAGCAAAAGCGGGCCGGGGCGCAAGGAAACCCCTTGCGCCCCGGCCCACCCAGGTTTTCGGTTCCGATCAGCCCTTCACCGCACCGGCGGAGAGGCCGGACTGCCAGAAGCGCTGCAGACCCAGGAACATGATGATCAGCGGGACCACGCCCATGAGGGAGCCCAGCAGCGTCGCACCACTGTCTGCGTTGTGCTTGGCGGCGGAGTACATGCCGTACAGACCCACCGTGACCGGCTTGAGCTCGGCCTGGTCCAGCATCATCAGCGGCAGCAGGAAGTTGTTCCAGGAAGCCACGAAGATGAACAGGAAGATGGTCACCATGGCCGGGGCCAGCAGACGCATGACGATGGTGAAGAAGATGCGTATCTCCCCAGCACCGTCGATGCGGGCTGCCTCCAGCAGTTCATCCGGCACAGTGTCTGCGTAGATGCGGCCCAGGAACACACCGAAGGGGCTGACCGCGCCCGGCAGGATCACGGCCAGTGGCGTGTTCAGCATCCCGAGCTTGAAGAAGACCACGTAGAGGGGAACCGTCAGCAGGGCCACCGGCATGAGCAGACCAGCCAGGATGGCCACCTGCGCGCCGCCACGGCCCGGGAAGGCGAACTTGGAGATCGCGTAACCGGCGGAGACGGAGATGAGCACGCCGATCAGGCCGGCCGCGCCGGAGTAGAACACGGAGTTCAGGATCCAGCGCCAAAACATGCCGCGTTCCTCGCCGTAGGCCATGAGGAAGTCGAAGTTCTTCACCAGCTCGGTGGTGTCACCGGTGAACCAGAAGGGGTTGGTGATGGTGATCTCGAAGTCGCTCTTCGTGGCGGCCACGATGAGCCACCAGATGGGGAAGAGGAAGTAGAAGGCCACGATCGCCAGGGTCAGGCGGGTGGCGAACTTCGCCACGACGCTGGGCTCCAGGGAGCGCGGGGTGTTGGACTTCGAGGTGCGGAACTGGCGCCCGTCGGGCAGCACGCCGTTCTTCTTGTAGTTTGCCTTGGTCATTGCAACAGCAGTCATTAGTCCTTGTCCCCAATCCTGGACTGAACGAAGGCGTAAACCGCAGCCAGCAGGCCGGCGATGATCGCCATGACGATGGAGATCGCGGAACCTGGGCCAAGGCCGTTAGGCGTGTAGGCGGTGTTGGTCGCGGCGTTGTAGGCCATCATCATCGGCGTGTAGTCCAGGTTGCCTAGGCCCTGGTTGGTGGCGGTAATGACCTGCGGCTCGTTGAAGAGCTGAATGGTGCCGATGATGGAGAGCAGCACGGCCAGCAGGGCGGCGGACTTCACCATCGGGATCTTGATCTTGCGCACGATCATCCAGCCGGTGGCGCCGTCGATGCGGGCGGCCTCGTACAGGTCGTGCGGGATGGACTGCAGCGCAGCCAGGAAGATAAGCATGTTGTAGCCCATGAAGGTCCAGGTGGTCATGTTGGCCATGGAGGCTAGAACGATGCTCTTGTCGAAGAAGTTGACCTCAAGCCCAAACTTGGCCAGCAGCTTGACGATCGGGGAGACTTCCGGGTGGTACAGGAAGGTCCACACCATCGCGGCGATAACGCCCGGGATGGCGAAGGGCAGGAAGTAGACCAGTCGGTAGAAGGACACGTACTTCGCGGCCAGGGAGTCCAGCAGTAGTGCCAGCGCCAGCGCGCCCAGGATCATCATGGGGATTTGGAAAGCGCCGAACAGCATCACGCGCTTGATACCGGCCCAGAAGCGCTCGTCGGTGACCACGTGCTTGTAGTTGTCGAGGCCAACGAAGACGGAGACCTTCTCACCGCCACCGAACAGGCCGCCGCCGGCCGCCTTCTCCTGGAAGAAGGAGGCGTGCACGGAAATGACGATCGGCACAAGGAACGAAAGGGTGAACAGCAGCGCGAACGGGGAGAGGAAGCCCCAGCCGTAGCGGGCGGCTCGCCTGCGGCGTGCCCTGACGCTCGCCTCGTTTGATACCGGAGCTTCGCCGCGCTCCCTCAACTCGTCTATTCGTGTCGTGGCCACGAGATCTAATCCTTCTGGTCGATAAGCCCGAATATGGGTTTTAACCCGAAGTAGGGGGCTGACTGACCGAGGCCAGCCAGCCCCCTACCGAGTTTGGGTTGCTGGGTTAGATCACTCAGCGACCTTGAGGCCGGCGTCCTTCAGAGCCTGGACACCAACGGCCTGGGACTCGGTGATCATGTCAGCGAACTTCGCCTCACCGGTCTTGATCTTGCCGGCAACCTCGCCCAGCTTCGCGCCCACGGCCGGGAAGGACGGGGAGAACGGGAAGTCAGCGTTCTGGGTGGCAGCAATCTCAGACAGGGTCTTGTAGACGTCCTGGTCACCGAAGATCGGCTTGAGGTCGGCCGGGGTGGTCAGCTCACCCTTGGCGGCCGGCAGCAAGCCCTGGACCTGCATGGCCGGGATGTTGGTGTTCAGGAAGTCGGCGAAGGCAACGGCCTTCTCCACGTTGGAGCAGCCCTTGATGACGGCGACGGCGGAACCACCGTCCATACCGGTGGCGGGCTTGGCGGCGTCGAACACCGGGATCGGGGCAACGGCCCAGTCGGTCTGGCCCTCGAATGCCCAGGTGGCGGCCTCCCAGGAGGCGCCGACGTAACCAGCGATGGTGCCGTCGGTCAGCTTGCCGGCCCACTCCTCGCCCCAACGGTCGAAGGTGGCGACCAGCTTCTGGTCCACCAGCTCCTGCCACAGGGCGGCGGTCTTCTGGGTGGCCTCGTCGTTGATGGTGACCTTCCAGGCGTCGCCCTCGGTGGAGAACCACTTGGCGCCGGCGGAGGCGGCAACACCGGAGAAGAGCATCATCTGCTCGTCAGGCTGGAACACGCCGATGTACTTGCCCTTGTCGGCAGCGGTCTTGGCGGCAGCCTTGAACTCGTCCCAGGTCTTGGGCACCTCGATGCCCAGCTCCTTGAAGGCGGCCTTGTTGTAGAAGTAGACCAGCACGCCGATGTCCTGCGGGATACCGACGGTCATGTCGCCGACCTTGGCGGAGCTCCAGCCAGCGGCGCCGTAGTTGCCCTCGAACTGGGCGGCGGCGGCGGAGACGTCCTCCAGGGAGCCCTGCACGTACAGGTCGCCGAGGCGCTCGTAACCGGCCTGGGCCAGGCAGGGGGCGTTGCCGGCCTTAACGGCCTGGCCGATCTTGGTGTAGGAGTCAGCGGCGGAACCCTCGAACTTGGTGGCCTTGACCTGGGCGTCGGGGTTGGCAGCGTTCCACTCGGCAACGACGGCGTCAACGCCAGCGGCGTCGGGCAGACGGTGCCAGTACTCGATTGCGTCGCCAGCGGGCGCCTCAGCCGCAGACTCGGTGGCCTCGGCAGCCGGGGCCTCAGAAGCCTTAGCTTCCTTGTCCTTGGTGTCGCCGGAGCAGCCAGCGAGAACCAGGGAAGAAGCGGCCAGCAGGCACGCAGCGACGGCGGCCTTGCGGGCGCCAGCCTTACGGATGCTCATATTTTGCCTCTCCGTTGAGATGAAGCGAAGCAATCACCAACTGATCACTTCTGCAAGTTTGTGCGGCTTTTTGCCGTACCGAGCGCAAGTTTATGCATCGGGAGGGTGGCCCGCAACACCTTTCGATCACATTTGCGTTTCATCCGGGTCAACGCCACCCGCCGACCACACCCCCGCCCGGCAACCCGGGACCATAGCCCCGGCCGGATCGTTCTAGGCTGTCGCCATGCGCATTGCGACCTGGAACGTGAACTCTGTCCGTACCCGCGTGGAGCGGGTGATTGCCGCACTGCAGCGCCACGATTTGGACGTTTTGGCGATGCAAGAAATCAAATGCAAGGACGCACAGTTTCCCGCAGCCGCCTTCGAGGAAGCTGGCTACGAGGTGGCCACTTGGGGCGAGAACCAGTGGAACGGGGTGGCGATCGCCTCCCGGGTGGGCCTGACGAACGTGATGCGCGGCTTTGCGGGGCAGCCCGGCTTCGCCAAGGAGGGGGAGCCCGTGGTGGAGGCTCGCGCGCTGCGAGCCACCTGCGGCGACCTGGACGTGTGGAGCCTATATGTGCCCAACGGGCGCGAGCTGGACGACCCCCACTACGCCTACAAGCTGCAGTGGCTGGAGCGATTCGCCGACGTTGCCGCCGCTGCCGCCCACAGCGGCGAGGCGATGGTGGCAATGGGCGATTTCAACGTCGCTCCCCGAGACAGTGACGTGTGGAGCCCGGCTTTCTTCGAGGGCAAGACCCACACCTCTGCCCCGGAGCGCGCCGCCTTTGCCGCCCTAGAGGAGGCCGGGTTGACCGAGGTGACGCGCCCCCACGCCTCCGGCTTCACCTACTGGGACTACCAGCAGTTGCGTTTCCCGCGCAACGAGGGCATGCGCATCGACTTCGCGTTGGCCACCGCACCGGTCGCGCAGCGCGTCACCGGCGTGCTGCTGGACCGGGAGGAGCGCAAGGGCAAGGGCGCCAGCGACCACATTCCCGTCGTGATTGACCTGGCCGACTGATTCCGGCCGCCCCTAGACGGCGCCGCCGCGATTGACGCGGCATGTGGCCGACGTCGTCCACCGGCGCCATCGCCTTACTCCGCCCAGAGGCGGTGGGACGGTAAGAGGGCGGCACGGGCAAAGGGGGCGGCATGTGGCCGACGTCGGCCCATTGCCGCCTGGTGAAAGCGGCGCGGTGTGAGCCCAGGCGGGGTCAGGGCGCGTTGAGGCGAAGGAGCTCGGAGTTTAGCTGCGGCCAAAGCTCCACGTGCATCGGCCCGAAGGGGTGGGCGCCAAGAAAGACGGCGCACGCGCCAGTTGCCGGCTCGCACCACAGGAAAGAACCAGACTGCCCGAAGTGGCCGTAGGTGCGCGGGGAGTGAGCGCTGGAGAGCCAGTGCGGGGACTTGTCTGCACGTATTTCCGGCCCCATGCCCCACAGGTTGTCTGCCTGCCGGCCGTAGCCGGGAAGCACACCGGGAAGACCCGGCCACGCCGGGGTTGTCATGGCCGCGTGAGAGGCGGCGGACAGCAGCGTCGGCGAAGCCAGTTCCTGAGCTAGCAGAATCAACTCAGTGGCCGGGCCGCTCGCACCGTGTGCGGCGTTTCCCACCTCAGTGTTCGGCATGCCCAGCGGAATCAGGACTTCTTGCTCTAGCCACTGGCCTGCTTCCATGCCGGTGGCTTGCGCCAGGATTCGCCCCAGCTCCTCGTAGCCGTAGTTGGAGTAGATCCGGCGCGTTCCCACCGGCGCTAGTTGCTGGCTGGATTCCCTATCCACGCCGCTGGCATGGGCCAGCAGGTGGGCCACCGTCGCCCCCGGGATCGCGGTGGGTTGGTCCAGTGAGAGAAGATGCCGGTCGGCAGCCAGGTGCACCCCCAGGGCGGTCAGCAGCTTGGAAACAGAAGCCCAGCGAAAGACGGTATCCACTGCACCGGCGCGGAAGATCACCTGGTTGCCGACGCTGAGCACAACTGCGGTCGGGAACGGGAACTGAGCCAGTGTTTGCACGCTTGCCATGCTTCTACCTTGCCACGCTTGCGCCCTCCCGACCTACCCGGGTACCCCTGCGGCAATCGGGGTTTCCAGCCGGCGGCCCGGGCACAACGACGGCGGCCCAGGCGGGTGGATGGTCGTAGCCCCGGCACTGACGGCGGCCCAGGCACAACGACGGCGGCCCGGGCGGGTGGATGACCGTAGCCCCGGCACTGACGGCGGCCCAGGCACAACGACGGCGGCCCGGGCGGACAGATGCTTGCGCACCTCCCGCCCGGGCCGCAGCCTTATCGGCACCAAAGGAAAACCTGGCTGGCCCAGCCACTGGTCAGGCCACGCCCACCTCTAGCGCCTGACCGTCGGCGGCCACGTCCACCGAGACCACCTGGCCGTCCTCCACGGCCCCGCCCAGCAGCAGGCGCGCCAGCTGGTCGCCGATCTCGCGCTGCACCAGGCGGCGCAGCGGGCGGGCACCGTAGGCCGGGTCGTAGCCCTGACGGGCCAGGAACTGCTTGGCCTCCTCGCTCACCCGCAGGGTGATGCGACGCTCCGCCAGGCGGGCCTCCACCCGCGCCAGCTGGATGTCCACGATGCGGGCCAGCTCCGTCTCGGTGAGCGGGTCGAACACCAGAACCTCATCCAGACGGTTGAGGAACTCCGGCTTGAAGGCGCGGCGCACCGTCCCGAGCACCGCCTCGCGCTTGTCCTCCTGACTCAGCTCCGGGTCCACCAGGAACTGGGAGCCCAGGTTGGAGGTGAGCACCAGGATCACGTTGCGGAAGTCCACGGTGCGGCCCTGGCCGTCGGTGAGGCGACCGTCGTCCAAGACCTGCAGCAGCACGTCGAACACCTCCGGGTGGGCCTTTTCCACCTCGTCCAGCAGCACCACGCTGTAGGGGCGGCGGCGCACAGCCTCCGTCAACTGGCCTCCCTCGTCGTAACCGACGTAGCCGGGGGGCGCGCCCACCAGGCGGGAGACCGAGTGCTTCTCGCCGTACTCGGACATGTCGATGCGCACCATGGCGCGCTCGTCGTCGAACAGGAAGTCAGCCAGCGCCTTGGCCAGCTCGGTCTTGCCGACGCCGGTCGGGCCAAGGAACAGGAACGAACCGGTGGGTCGGTCGGGGTCCGCCACCCCGGCGCGGGCGCGGCGCACAGCGTCGGCCACTGCGGCCACCGCCGCGCTCTGGCCAATCAGGCGCTTGCCGATCTCCTCCTCCATCGCCAGCAGCTTGGCCGTCTCGCCCTGCAGCAGGCGGCCGGTGGGGATGCCGGTCCAGGCGGCCACCACCTCGGCGATCTCGGCCGGACCCACCTTCTCCGCCACCAGGGGCTCCACCTGCTCGGTGTTGTCCGCCTCGCGCTGCTCGGCCTGGGCCAGCTCGGCCTCCAGGGCCGGGATCTCGCCGTAGAGCAGACGGGAGGCCGCCTCGTAGTTGGACTCGCGCTGGGCGTTCTCCGCCGCAGTGCGCAGCTCGTCGAGCTTCTGGCGCAACGCGCCCACCCGGTTGTGGGCACCCTTCTCCGCCTCCCAGCGGGCGGTCAGGCCCGCCAGCTCCTCGGAACGATTGGCCAGGTCCTCGCGCAGACGCGCCAGGCGCTCGCGGGAGGCGTCGTCGTCACTGTCGGCGAGGTAGGACTCCTCCATGCGCAGGCGGTCCACCTGGCGGCGCAACGCGTCGATCTCCACCGGGGAGGAGTCCAGCTCCATGCGCAGGCGGGAGGAGGCCTCGTCGATCAGGTCGATGGCCTTGTCCGGCAGCTGGCGGCCCGTGATGTAGCGGTCACTCAGGGTAGCGGCGGCCACCAGGGCGCCGTCACTGATGGTGACCTGGTGGTGCGCCTCGTACTTCGGGGCGATTCCGCGCAGGATCGCCACCGTGTCCTCCACGCTCGGTTCGCCCACGAAAACCTGCTGGAAGCGGCGCTCCAGGGCCGGGTCCTTCTCGATGTACTCGCGGTACTCGTCCAGGGTGGTGGCGCCCACCATGCGCAACTCGCCGCGCGCCAGCATGGGCTTGAGCATGTTGGAGGCGTCCATGGCGCCCTCTCCCTTGCCCGCGCCCACCACGGTGTGCAGCTCGTCGATGAAGGTGACCACCTCGCCGTCGCTGGACTTGATCTCCTCCAGCACGGCCTTCAGGCGCTCCTCGAACTCGCCGCGGTACTTGGCGCCGGCCACCAGCGCGCCCATGTCCAGGGCGATCAGGCGCTTGCCGCGCAGGGACTCGGGCACGTCACCGTCCACGATGCGCTGCGCCAAGCCCTCCACCACGGCGGTCTTGCCGACGCCGGGCTCACCGATCAGCACCGGGTTGTTCTTGGTGCGGCGGGAGAGCACCTGCACCACGCGGCGAATCTCGGTGTCTCGGCCGATCACCGGGTCCAGCTTGCCCTCGGCCGCCGCAGCGGTGAGGTCACGCCCGTACTTGGTCAGCGCCTGGTAGGTGCCCTCCGGGTTGCGGGAGGTGACGCGGGAGTTGCCGCGCACCTTCGGCAGCGCCTGCGCCAGGTTCTCACGGGTGGCGCCGGCGTTAGCCAGGGCGCGCGCGGCGGCGTCGGTGCTCTTCTCCCCCTGCGCCGGGGCCAGGGCCAGCAGCAGGTGCTCGGTGGAGACGTACTCGTCCCCCAGCTCCTTGGCCTGGGTGCGGGCGCGCTCCAGCACGCCGGCCAGCGCCGGGGAGGCCGAGGCCTCGCTGACGGCGGAGCCGGAGGCTGAGGGCAGGGCGGAGAGGGCGGCACGCACGGCCCGACCCACGGCGGCACGGTCCGCACCGGCGGCCTCCAGCAGGCCAACGGCCACGCCCCCTTCCTGCTCTAGCAGCGCGGAAAGGAGGTGGACGGGCTCGATGCGGGGGTTGCCCGCAGCCTGGCTGTGCTGGATGGCACCGGAAAGCGCCTCCGCAGCCTTGGTAGTGAAGTTATCCATTGGGTTCCTCCTGATTGGTCAGTGTCTACCCGGTACAACTCCGGCAAAGTTGAGTCTATTCCACTCAACTTTGCCGCGCGACGATTTCGGTCCCGGAGAACACTGCGGCCCGGCGGGCAAACCCGCCGGGCCACCCCGACCCCAACACCACCCCGGCAAGGCCCACCAAACTCGACGTTCGCACCCCCAACTCGACCTTTGGAGCTTCAACTCGACGTTCGCACCCTCAACTCGACGTTCGCACCCTCAACTCGACGTTCGCCCCCCCAACTCGACGTTCGCACCCTCAACTCGACGTTCGCACCCTCAACTCGACGTTCGCACCCCACTTAACGTCGAGATTCAATGCCAAACGTCTAGATTCAATGTCAAACGTCGAAATTCAACACAGAGCCACAGCCCGCCAAGCCACCAGGCACCCAGAACATCGGGACACCCGGACACCGGACACCTAACCACCCGGGCCGTCGGGACACCGAGCCACCCCGGCCCCAACACCACCGCCGGCAAGGCCCACCAAACTCGACGTTCGCCCCCTCAACTCGACGTTCGCACCCCACTTAACGTCGAGATTCAATGTCAAACGTCGAGACGCGAAGACAAACGTCTAGTTTCAACACTGGGGAGCATCAGCACGGCCAGGCACAACAAAGCCCGGCACTACAAAGCACAGCAAGCCCGGCCCAGCCCGGCACCGCGAGGCTGCGGCGCGGCAAACCGCCTTGGGTGCCTAGCGCGCCCGCCGGCCGTGTCCGCGCCTGCCGCTGAACTCCGCGATCTCGCGGCGCGCCTCGGTGAGGCTGGGGCCCCGGTGGCTGCCGATGCGCCAGCAGTCCCAGGGGTCCTGCTCCTCCCCCACCTGGGGGGCGGCCAGCACCGGGGTGGGCCAGACGGTCCCGGCCACGTCGATCCCGCCTGCGGCGAAGAAGCCCATGGGCTCGACCGGCAGGTCGTGGTCCGGCACCACCCAGTAGAGCGGGGTGCCCTGGCCGGCCTCCTTGGCGATTGACTCCAGCAGGGCGGCCTCCGCCAGCTCTTGCGGGGTCAGCTCATCCACGGGGTCCGCCTGTGCCCGCACCTCGCGGCGGCTGCGCACGGGCCGGGCCACGGCAGCGATCTCCTTAGTCTCGGGCTCTGGCGCCGCCGGGGTCTCCTGTGCCGGGGTCTCCTGTGTAGCGTCCACCGCCACCTCCGTCGCTCGCTGCGGGGCCTCTTGTTTGGCCGCCTGCTGCGGCGCGGGCTCCTCGGCCGCCTCGGCCTTCGCCCGCGACTCCTCTACCGCGCCCTTTTGTACGTTCTCAGTGGCGGCGTGCTCCTGCGGGATGCGCGCAGCGTGGTTGAGCAGCGGGGCCTCGTCGGGCAGTGCGGCCAGGGCCGGCTCGGGCCCGCCGGTCTGCTGGTATTCGACGCCGGGGGTGCGCTCCTGCGGCTGGTCCGCCTCCGCCGGGGTGGCGGCGTGGTGGGAGACGTTGGCCCACCCCAGCAGGCCCTGCGCGCGCCGGCCGCCCACCAGGCGGTTGTGCCCCAGCGGGAAGACGGCCTCTAGGGGGCGCACGTCCACGAACCGGCGCCCGTCGGCCAGTTCGCGCACGTTGAGCTGCAGTACCTCCACGCCCACTCGGGAGAGGAAGTCCAGGGAGGGGCGCACGGCCCCGTCCACGGCGGCGGCAACGATGGTGAGCTGGGGGCCGGACTCCGGCTGCGGGGGCAGACCGCCACGGAACTCGGCCCACCGGGTGCGGAAGGTGCCAGGCCCGTCGGCGTAGAGGGCGGCCAGGTCGTTCCAGCCCAGGGACTGGACCTCGGCGGAGCGGGCCAGCGCGTCCACTAGCCCGTCGGCGGTGAGGCGGGCGCACACCTCGACGTTGACGGCGAAGCCGGCGGCGTCCAGGGCGAGCATCCACTGCACCACGCGCTCGGAGTCTGATTTCAGGCTGTCCCAGGCGATCGGGAAGAGGGGGCGTTCCAGCACGTCGCTGATGTTGTCGCGGATGGAGCGGAGCAGTTCGTCAGAGACGTCGTCGCGTACCGATCGCCCGTATTGGGCTGGCAGCAAACGCCCGTCTTCGAACTCGAACAGCGCCATTGTCCGTCCTTCCCCCGCACCGACCCGCCCATTGTTGCACGCTATCTCGAGTTCGCTAAGAGGGGGGAGGTTTTTGCTACTCGGCAGTCAGCTGCCCGAGGAGGAGCTGTGCCAGGTGGACGCCGCGCCTGCCGGCCAGTTGTTCGGCCTGGGTGCGACAGGAGAAGCCGTCGGCCAGGTAGACGGCGTCGGGTGCCGCCGCCAGCGCGGGCAGTAGGGCGTTGCCGGCCACGGCCACGGAGACCTCGTAGTGGCCTTGCTCCATGCCGAAGTTGCCGGCCAGGCCGCAGCAGCCCGAGAGCTGCTTGATCTTGGCGCCGGTGCGCTGCAGCAGGGCGGCGTCGGTGCGCCAGCCCATCACGGAGTAGTGGTGGCAGTGCGGCTGGGCCACCACCTCCACCCCGTCCAGGCGGGGCGGCTGCCAGTCGTGCGGCCCCAGGGGCGCGGGGGCGGTGAGCAGTTCGGCCAGGGTGAGGGTGGCGCGGGAGACGGCGCGGGCGTCGGCGTCTCCGGGCAGCAGGTCGAGCATGTCGTCGCGCAGCACGGCGGTGCACGAGGGCTCCACTCCGATGATGGGGATGCCGTGGTGGGCGAATGGGGAGAGTACCTTGACCAGTTCGCGCAGGCGGCGCCGGGCGGCGGGGAGTTGGCCGGTGGAGATCCAGGTCAGGCCGCAGCAGGCGTCCTGGTCGGGGATGAGCACCTCGTAGCCGGCCTCAGTGAGCAGGCGGTACATGGCCCGCGCGCCGGCGGTTTGTAGGTATTGGCTGAAGGAGTCGGCCCACAGCACCACGAACCGCCGCCCGCTCTTTGCCTCCATTTCGGCAAAGAGCTTGGTGAATGAGGCCGCGCCGTGGGGAACGGACATGGTGGCCGACGTTGCCGCCGTACCGTCCCCCTCTGCCGGCCGCTTCGAGGTTGCGGGGGCAAGGCCCAGCTCCTTGCGGGCGGCGGAGGTGGTGGCGGCATGATTCTTACGGGCCCAGCGGGGGAACGTCGTCGTCGCCAGGGGCGCCATGAGGCGGCGCGGGTCGATCCCGGCCAGGCGGAAGAAGGTGCGGCGCAGCGGCCCGACCGCGAGGGCGGCGTTGCCGAGGTGGGCCATGCCGGGCACGGAGCCGGCTAGTTTGAGCCACTGCGGCAGGCGGCCTAGCAGGTAGTGGGGGCGTGGGCGCAGCTTGCCCAGGTAGGCGCGGTGCAGGGATTCGCTCTTGAGGCGGGCCAGGTCCATGCCGGTGGGGCAGTCAGCGGAGCAGGCTTTGCAGGACAGGCACAGGTCCAGGGCGTCCATCAGTTCCGGGGAGCCGAAGCCGGCCACCAGCTGGCCGTTTGAGAGTTCCTGCAGTACGCGGGCGCGGCCGCGGGTGACGTCCTTTTCGTCGCCGGTGGCCTGGTAGGAGGGGCACATGAAGCCGCCGGCGCCGGAGTTGTCGGCCCGGCATTTGCCCACGCCGGTGCAGCGGTGCATGGCGGCGGTGACGTCGCCGTGGTCGTGAGCGAAGGCGAAGCCTGCGTCCTTGCCGGTGAGGGCGGCGATCGGCCGGGCCTCGGGTAGGCGCAGGTTCGCATCCACCGGGTCTGGGTCCACCAGCACGCCCGGGTTGAGGGCGCCGTGCGGGTCGAAGAGGTGCTTGACGCCCCGGAACAGGGCCAGTTCGGCCTCGTTGTACATGAGCGGCAGCAGCTCGGAGCGGGCGCGCCCGTCTCCGTGCTCGCCGGAGAGGGAGCCGCCGTAGGAGGCCACCAGCCCGGCTGCCTCGGTGAGGAAGTCGCGCATGGCGCGCTTGCCGCCCTCTTCGCGTAGCGGGAAGTCCAGGCGCACGTGCAGGCAGCCGTCCCCGAAGTGGCCGTAGAGCAGGCCGTCGATCCGGCAGCGCTTCATCAGGGCGGTGAAGTCGCGCAGGTAGTCGCCCAGGCGTTGGGGCGGCACGGCGGCGTCCTCCCAGCCCGGCCAGGCGGGGTCCCCGGCGGGGGTGCGCCCGCCCAGGCCGGCGCCGTCGGCACGGATGCGCCACAGGGCGGCCGCCTCGCTGCCCGGCGGGTATATGCGGGCGGCCAGGGCGCCAGCGTCGGCCACTATCGCCTCTGCGCGCTTGAGGGCGGCGGCAAGCAGGTCCGCACCGTCGGCGCCGGAAGCGCCGGTGAGCGCACTGGTGGGGGCGGCGGCGTCCACCTCCACCATGAGCCAGCCCTCGCCCTCGGGCAGGGCGGGCACGGCGCCGGGGCCCTTGTGGCGACGCACCACGTCCACCAGGCGGGAGTCCATGCCCTCCACCGCCAGGGGCTTGTGGGCCAGGATGGCGGGCACGGCGTAGCCGGCCTCGATCATGTCCCGGTAGCCCAGCACCACCAGCACGGGCGCCGCCGCCAGCGGCACCAGGCGCAGCCGCGCGGAGAGGGTGGTGGCCAGTGTGCCCTCGCTGCCGGTGAGGAAGCGGGCCAGGTGGCGGCCGTTTTCCGGCAGCAGGTGCTCCAGCGAGTAGCCGGATACCTGGCGGCCGAACTTGCCAAAGCCGGTGCGGATGGTGGCCAGGTTGGCGGCCACCAGCTGCTCCAGGCCGGGGATTTGGGCCACGGACTCGCGGCCGGCGGCGGCCAGGATGCGCCGCCCGTCGCCGGTGAGGGCGTCGAGCTCGATCACGTTGTCTGCGGTGCGGCCGAACGCCACCGCGTGCGGGCCGCAGGCGTTGTTGCCGATCATGCCGCCCAGGGCGGCGCGGGTCCACGTGGAGGGGTCGGGGCCAAAGCGCAGCCCGTGCGGGGCGGCCGCACTCTGCAGGGTGGCCATCACCGTGCCGGGCTCGACCAGGGCCCAACCCTCGCTCGGGTCCAGCTCCAGCACCCGGTTCATGTGGCGGGAGAAGTCGAGCACCAGGCCGGGGCCTATCGAGTTGCCGGCGCAGGAGGTGCCGGCCCCCCGGGAGGTGAGGGGCACCCCGTGCTCGCGGGCCACCTGGGCGGCGGCGAGCACGTCCTCCACGCTGCGCGGGAAGGCCACCACCTGCGGGGGGATGCGGTAGTTGGAGGAGTCGGTGGCGTACTCGGCGCGGCGCCGGGCGCTGGCGTCCACCTCCCCGCTCATGGCCCGCTGCAGGGCCCGGACGAAATCGGCCAGGGCGGTGGGGCTGGGAGCGGTGGTCATGGCTAGATGCTAGCGCCGGGCGGGGCGGGGGCGGCCCGCGCGTCAGCGGGCGGACGCCGCCCGCGCCGCCCGGGCCCGACTTTGGCGCGCTTCCACCGTTTTCGCCCCGCAGGGTCGTGGGGGTGCCCGCGCGCAGCGCACCCGGGCCGCTCGCGGGGCCGGGCGGGATTAACGAAACAAGGTGCGCCAAAATGCGCCCCGGGGGCGGTGGCTCCACGCCGCCGCCCCCGGGCTCACCTCGGGCCCCGGCCTCGACCGCCCGGGCCCACAGCTTGGCAGGAACGCCCCGACCTGCGCGGTGGGCAACCCATCCCGCGCGGTCGCGGCCCTCCCATCTACGCCGTGGCGTCACCCCCGGCCATGACTGCGGCGCGCCCGGCCTCCAGGCGGGCCACCGGCACCCGGAACGGGGAGCAGGAGACGTAGGTCAGGCCCGCGCGGTGGAAGAACTCCACCGACTCCGGGTCACCGCCGTGCTCGCCGCACACGCCCATCTTCATGCCCGGCTTGGCGGACCGACCGGCCTCCACGCCCATGGTGACCAGCTTGCCCACGCCCAGCGAGTCGATCGTCTCGAACGGGCTCACGCCCAGCACGCCGTTCTCCACGTACTGCGGGAAGAACGTGGACTCCACGTCGTCGCGGCTAAAGCCCCACGTGGTCTGGGTGAGGTCGTTCGTGCCGAAGGAGAAGAAGTCGGCCTCCTCCGCGATGCGCTCGGCGGTGAGGGCGGCGCGCGGCAACTCGATCATGCAACCAATCGGAATGTTCAACTCCACGCGGGCGGCGGCGGCAACGTCGGCCACGATCTTCTCCGCCTCCGCGCGCACCAGCTGCAACTCACGCACCGAACCGATCAGCGGCACCATGATCTCCGGGCGCGGATCCCCGCCGGCCTGCAGGCGCGCCACCGCGGCCTGCGCCACCGCGCGGATCTGCAGGGCGAACAGGCCATCCAGGGTCAGGCCCAGGCGCACGCCGCGCAGGCCCAGCATCGGGTTGGCCTCGTGCATGCGCTGCACCGCCAGCAGCAGCTTCTCGTTGCGGGCCAGCTCCGCCTCGTCAACGCCCTCGCCGCGCGCCGCCTTGTCGCGCTGGAGGGCCACCTTCACGCTCAGCTCCGTCAGGTCCGGCAGGAACTCGTGCAGCGGCGGGTCGATCAGGCGCACCGTCACCGGCAGCCCGTCCATGACCTCGAACATCTCCTCGAAGTCGCCCTGCTGCAGCGGCAGCAGCGCCGCCAGGCTGCGCTCGCGCTCCTCCTGCCCCTCGGCCAGGATGACCGCCTCCACCAGCGGGCGGCGCTCACCCAGGAACATGTGCTCGGTGCGGCACAGGCCGATTCCCGCCGCGCCCCGGTTGCGGGCCCGCCGCGAATCCGTGGGCGTGTCAGCGTTGGCGCGCACCTCCAGGCGACGCACCTTGTCCGCGTGGCTGAGCAGGCGGTGCACGGCCGTGACCAACTCGCGCGTGTCCTCGTCTGCAGCGGCCTCCAGGCCCGCCTCCAGGCCCTTGGAGATGTAGGTCATCACCGGGGAGTCCACCACCGGCACCTCGCCCAGGAACACCTCGCCGGTGGTGCCGTCGATGGCGATCACGTCGCCCTCCTTGAGCACCACGTCCCCGAAGCGGACCGTGCGGCTCTCCATGTCCACGTGCATGGCCTCCGCGCCCACCACGCAGCACTTGCCCATGCCGCGCGCCACCACGGCCGCGTGACTGGTCTTGCCGCCCCGCGCCGTCAGCACACCCACAGCGGCCACCATGCCGGGCAGGTCGTCCGGGTTCGTCTCGCGGCGCACCAACACGCCCGTCACGCCGGCGGCGGCGCGAGCCTCGGCGCGCTCGTTGTCCAGCACGATCTCGCCGACGGCAGCGCCAGGCGAGGCCGGCATCGCCCGCGTCAACAGCTGCGGGGAGGCCGCCGAATCGAACTGCGGGAAGAGCAGGTTGGTCAGCTGCTCGCCGCTGACGCGCCCCAGCGCCTCGTCCATCGTGATCAGGTGCTCGTCCACCAGCTGGCAGGCCACGCGGAACGCCGCCGCGGCAGTGCGCTTGCCCACGCGGGTCTGCAACAGCCACAGCTTGCCGCGCTCGATCGTGAACTCGATGTCGCACAGGTCCCGGTAGTGGGTCTCCAGGCGGCGCATCACGGCGCGCAGCTCCTTGTAGGAGTCCGCGTCCAGGCGCTCCAGGTCAGCCAGCGACAGCGTGTTGCGAATGCCCGCCACCACGTCCTCGCCCTGCGCGTTGACCAGGTAGTCGCCGTACACGCCGGAGGTGCCCGTGGAGGGGTCGCGGGTGAAGCACACGCCCGTGCCGGAGGTGTCGCCCATGTTGCCGAACACCATGGTGCACACGTTCACGGCCGTGCCCAGGTCGTGCGGGATGCGCTCGCGGCGGCGGTAGATGCGGGCGCGCTCGGTGTTCCAGGAGCGGAACACGGCCTCGATGGCGGCGTCCAGCTGGGCGCGCGGGTCCTGCGGGAAGTCCTTGCCGGTGGCCCCGCGCACGATCCCCTTGTAGATGTCCACCAGGGCCCGCAGGTCCTCTGCGGTCAGGTCCACGTCAGCGGTGATGCCGCGCTGTGCCTTCTTCGCCTCCAGGGCGTCGCTGAACGCCTCGCCGTCGATGTCCAGCACGGTCTTGCCGAACATCTGGATCAGGCGGCGGTAGGAGTCCCACGCGAAGCGCTCGTTGCCGCTGACGGCGGCCAGGCCCTCCACGGAGACGTCGTTCAGACCGATGTTCAGCACCGTCTCCATCATGCCGGGCATCGAGAACTTGGCGCCCGAGCGCACGCTCACCAGCAGCGGGTCAGTGGCCGCGCCCAGCTCGCGCCCCAGCTGCTCCTCCACCTCTCGCAGCGCGGTGGTCACCTGCACCCGCAGGACCGGCGGCACCTCCCCCGTGGCCAGGTACTCCCGGCACGCGTCCGTGGTGATGGTAAATCCGGGCGGGACCGGGATCCCGAGCCGGGCCATCTCCGCCAGGTTGGCGCCCTTTCCTCCCAGCAGGTCCTTCTGGTCCTTGTTTCCTTCGCTGAAGCGGTATACGAACTTGTCCGCCACAAGATCCTCCAAACGTGATGACACACACCCTCGTGCGACCTACGTCACGTTTATACACCGTCAGGGCCGCTTTTCCAGAATCGAAGCGACCCTCCCGCCGAGACTTAAGTCCCGCCGCCAAGAGGCCCTATTCCGTGGGCAATGAGCACCCCGCCGCCGCACCAATCTTCGGTCAAGCGGTCGGCCCTTTGGCAAAGTGGCCGACGCTGCCGCCCCGCCGCCCCGAGCCCGCCACCGCCCGGCCCCGAACCAGGCTCCCCGGGGCCCACCCGACAGCACGGCAGTGGGGGCGCCGCGCACAGCGCGGCACCCCCACCTACTTCACCTTGCCGGACCTCAGCCCCACTCGGCCCACCCGGCAGGCTGCGACCCCTAGGCCTGCCCGGCCTCCCCGGCCTGCGGCCAGGCCGGCGCGTCACCCAGCTCCACCGGCGTGGCGGCAGGCGCGGCAGCGTCGTCCACCGGTGAGGCGGCGCCATCGGCGTGGCCACCAACGGACTCGGCCCCCTCAGCGGGCGCGGCCTCCCCCGGGGCGGCGTCCTCCACCACCAGCTCCTGCGGGCGCGGCGTGAAGCTGAACGTGCCCAGCTCGCCCTCGCCCACGGCGTCCACCAGCACCACCTGGCCAGGCAGCACCTCGCCAAACAGGATCTTCTCGCTGAGCACGTCCTCGATCTCGCGCTGGATGGCTCGGCGCAGCGGACGGGCTCCCAACACCGGGTCGTAGCCCTTGTCCGCCAACAGCGCGCGGGCCGCATCCGTCAACTCGATGGTCATGTCCTGTTCGCGCATACGCTTGTCCAGGCGAGCCACCATCAGGTCCACGATCTGCGCGATCTCCGCCTTCTCCAGCTGCGGGAAGATCAGCACCTCGTCCACGCGGTTGAGGAACTCGGGGCGGAAGTGCTGACGCAGCTCCTCACGCACCTTGCCCTGCATGCGCTCGTAGTCGGTGGCCAGCGCGCCAGTGGCCTGGAAGCCGGTGATCACGCCCTTGCCGATCTCGCGGGTACCCAGGTTGGTGGTCATGATGATGACGGTGTTCTTGAAGTCCACCACGCGGCCCTGCGAGTCCGTCAGGCGGCCCTCCTCCAGGATCTGCAGCAGGGAGTTGAACACGTCCGCGTGCGCCTTCTCCACCTCGTCGAACAACACCACGGAGAACGGCTTGCGGCGCACCTTCTCGGTGAGCTGGCCGCCCTCCTCGTGTCCCACGTAGCCGGGGGGAGCACCGAACAGGCGCGAGGCGGTGTGCTTCTCGCCGTACTCGCTCATGTCCAGGGTGATCAGGGCGTCCTCGTCGCCGAACAGGAACTCCGCCAGCGCCTTGGCCAGCTCCGTCTTACCGACACCCGTGGGGCCGGCGAAGATGAAGGAGCCACCGGGGCGGCGCGGGTCCTTCAGGCCCGCGCGGGTGCGGCGGATCGCCTGGGACAGCGCCTTGATGGCGGCGTCCTGGCCGATCACGCGCTTGTGCAGCTCGTCCTCCATCTTCAGCAGCTTGGCGGACTCGGCCTCGGTCAGCTTCACCACCGGAATACCGGTGGACATGGCCAGGACCTCAGCGATCAGGTCCTCGTCCACCTCGGCGATGTCAGCCTGCTCGGTGCCGCGCCACTTCTCCTCGCGCTCGGCGCGCTCCTCGATCAGGCGCTTTTCCTTGTCGCGCAGGCTGGCGGCGCGCTCGAAGTCCTGCTCGTCGATGGCCGACTCCTTCAGGCGCTGCAGCTCCGCGATGCGCTCGTCCATCTCGCGCAGCTCCGGCGGCGCGGTCATGCGGCGGATGCGCAGGCGCGCGCCGGCCTCGTCCACCAGGTCGATGGCCTTGTCCGGCAGGAAGCGGTCGTTGACGTAGCGCTCGGAGAGCGTGGCGGCCGCGTGGATCGCCTCGTCGGTGATCATGACGCGGTGGTGGGCCTCGTAGCGGTCACGCAGGCCCTTGAGGATCGCGATGGTCTCGGGAACGTCGGGCTGCTCCACGCGCACCGGCTGGAAGCGGCGCTCCAGGGCCGGGTCCTTCTCGATGTGCTTGCGGTACTCGTCCAGGGTGGTGGCACCGATGGTCTGCAGCTCGCCGCGCGCCAGGAGGGGCTTGAGGATGTTGGCGGCGTCCATGGCGCCCTCGGCACCGCCGGCGCCGACCAGGATGTGCACCTCGTCGATGAACAGGATGATGTCTCCGCGCTGGCGGATCTCCTTGAGCACCTTCTTCAGGCGCTCCTCGAAATCACCGCGGTAGCGCGAGCCGGCCACCAGGGCGCCCATGTCCAGGGAGTAGATCTGCTTGTCCTTCAGCGTCTCCGGCACGTCGCCGCGCACGATGGCCTGAGCCAGGCCCTCCACCACGGCGGTCTTGCCGACGCCGGGCTCGCCCACCAGCACCGGGTTGTTCTTGGTGCGGCGGGAGAGGATCTGCATGACCCGCTCCATCTCATCCTTGCGCCCGATCACCGGGTCCAGCTTGCCCTCGCGGGCGGCCTGGGAGAGGTTACGCCCGTACTGGTCCAGCACCGCAGAGCCCGACGGCGTGGCCTCCTTGGGCCCGCCGGCGGTGACGGGGGCGCGGCCCTGGTGGTCTGAGACCATCTTCAGCACGGTCTCGCGGATCGCCGCGACGTCCGCGCCCAGGTTGGAGAGCACCTTGATGGCGGTGCCTTCGCCCTCCTTGAGCAGGCCGAGCAGCAGGTGCTCGGTGCCGATGTAGTTGTGGCCCAGCTGCAGCGCCTCGCGCAGCGCCAGCTGGAAGACGGACTTCACTCGCTGCGTGAAGGGGAGGTTGTTGGTGGGGGCCTCGCCGGACTTGCCGATGAGTTCGACCACCTGTTCCCGCACGGCCTCCTGGGTGACGTCGTGGGATTCGAGGGCCTTGGCGGCCACTCCCTCGCCCTCGCTGATGAGGCCGAGCAGCAGGTGCTCGGTGCCGATGTAGTTGTGCTCGAGCTTGCGGGCGGCGTCCTGCGACAGCACGACGACGCGGCGAGCCCGGTCTGTAAACCGCTCGAACATGTTTTACCTCCTGCGGGCATGGATCGCCCTTTACCTTCCCCCACAGTAACGAGGCCGCCTGGCGGGCTATTGCGGGTTTCGCCTGCGGCGTGAGCCTGGCGCGCTATTTCACCCTGGGCAGACCTGCCGGCTTTCCGCCCTGCCTTCACTAGCCGACGCCCCACCCACCGTACCAAGCCCCCGCCGCCCGGCCCACCGCCGACGCGTGGCGGCCCCCTCCCTCTGCCGGCTCATGGCGACCCCCTCCCCCAGCCGCCGCTTGGTGGCCGACGCCCCACCCACCGCACCCCGTACCCCGCTGCCCGGCCCACCGCCGACTGCCGAAACTCCACAGCCCACCGCCGACCTCCCCCGGCTTCGCGGGCTTCGCGCGTGGTGCCGCCGCTGTGGCGCGGCCCCACGCCACCCTTGCCGCTAATGAGAACCATTCCTACAATGGTGGGTGTGGCGGGGACGCCACACCCACCTTCCGGGCCTTCGAGGATCGGCCCACACCACGCGCAGCGATTGGACCCGGTGCGCCGCGGGGCGGGCAGGTTTTCCACCTGCCCGCCCCCACCCCTTTTTGGGCTCTGCGCGGTTGCGGGCGCGTCGACTGCTGCGGCTTAGCGTCAGAGATGTGTGTACAGGTTCGGCGTGTTCGGGCTCGGTTTAGCGGCTTCTGCCTGCCGGCTCCCACCGGGTCTGGCGGCTCCTCGATTCGCCGAAACTTGTCCAAACCCCACGAGACTTGTCCTTAGCGGGGTGTCTATGGACAAGGCCCAGCGTGGTTTGACAAGTTTCGGCGAGGGGACCGGGTGACACGGCGAGCTCCCCGCACACGCATTCCCGCCGCTAACCCGCTGCGCGGGGCCTTACCGAGCACCTGCCGACCCCGTCCCGCCCCGGCGCAGACTCGGGCAGCCGGTATTGCGCAACCGGTTGGGCCTTTGTTGTTCCCGTTGAGCCCTTGTTGTAGCCGGTCGCGGCTTTCTGTACCTCTTGTAGCGCTATGGGGCCGATTAACGCCTCAATAGGTCGCACAAAGGCCCAAGAGGCAGCAACAACGGCTGGAACACTGCAACAAAGGCTCAACCGCTTGCGCACGAACCCACCAGCCGTGACCTCCCGCCCCCTGTCGGTACGCATGACGAAGCCCGGCTGGACGCGGGCCAGGCGGCGAGCGCTAAGGGGATGCGTGCTCGATCGCACTGGCCCACTCGCCCGACCCAGACGAGGGCGCAGTCCGACGCGATAGAGGCGCTGATCGACGCTACCTACTCGCCCGACCCAGGCAGGGGCACAGTGCGCTGGACCGATAGCGAGCGGACCGCTCGCGCGGTCCCGCTCCGCCGAAGGCCGGGCGGGACTTCCGTGCGGTCAGCAGCGTCACACCCGCCCGGGGCCCGGCCCCGGGATCCCGGGGGACCGGGCCGAGGTGCGCAAACAGTCGAGGGGTTAGTGCACCTGTCGCGGGGTTTTGCGACCTGTCGTGGGGTTACCTGGCCGGGTAACCCCTCAACCGGTGCACCAAGCCCTCAATTGGTGCACCAAAGGCTCAATAGGTTGGGTAACCCCTCAACCGTTTGCGCACACCCGCACCCCGCCTCCCCCGGTTGCTCTAGGCACCCCTTCTTCTCCCAGCACCTGCCCATAGCCCCAGCAGCCGCGTGCACTACGAGGCCGGGGCGGGCAGGTGAAAACCTGCCCGCCCCAGCGCGCGCTTTCGAAAACGGTGCGAATCCCGCGCCCAGCTAGGCGGCGCCCGCCCCCGTGGCTAGGCGCGCGGCACCCCGGCCAGCACCTGCTTGGACAGCGGGGTGGAGTTGCCGAAGCGGTGGTTCGTGATGCTAACGGCCTGCTCCCGCACGAACGGCAGCACCTCGATGCGCGCGTGCCCGGTGACCGGGCCGTCCCACACTGCCAGGTCGATGCTGCCGCGCAGCTCGCTTTGCAGCTGGGCGGCGCTGCCACCCACCAGCCGGACGCGCACGTCCAGCCCCTCGGCGCTCCCGCCACCCGCGGGCGCACCGGCGGCCGCCAGGCGCGAGCGCAGCCTGGCCACGTACTCGGCGTGCTCCTCCTGGCGCACCTCCACCTTGTAGCGGGCCAGCAGGGCGCGCAGCTCGCCGGGCAGCACCCCGGAGAGGCTGAGCTCGATCGGCTGCTCGGCGCTGGCATTCCCTGCGGCGCTGCGCCCACGCGAGGCAGCCACGGAGGAGCCGGCGGGCACGTCGAACTCGCCCACGGCAAGCGCGGCAGCCAGCACGCGCAGCACGTCGAGCGTGCTCGCCCCCGCCTCCACTCGCACCGAGGCCGGGGCCGGCTGGTAGCGCAGGTAGTTGCGTTCCACGCCCAGGGCGGTCGGGTCGTGCAGCACGTCGAACTCCGCCTCGCACTGCCTGGTCAGGCGCAGGCAGTGCTCGCGCAGGGCGGCAACATCGCCTGCCGCGTAGCCGCAGCGCTCGGCGGCCCGCACCAGACCCGCCAGTTGGGGCTTGAGGCGCTCGTCCCTAACGGCGGCCACCCCGCCGGCGGCCACCCCGGCGACGATCCCGCCGTCCTCACCGGCCCCGCCCTGCGCACCCGCGCCGTCCCCGGGCAGCACGCGACCGAAACCGTAGAGGTAGTTGGGTCCGCCGGCCTTGAAGGTGGTGCCCACCGTAGAGCGCTTCCAGCCGCCGAAGGGCTGGCGCTGCACGATCGCGCCGGTGATGCCCCGGTTGACGTAGAGGTTGCCGGCCTGGACGTGGTCCAGCCAGTAGCCGATCTCCTGCGCGTCCAGCGAGTGCAGTCCGGCGGTGAGGCCGAACTCGGTGCCGTTTTGCACGGCCACGGCCTCCTCCAGGCTGTCCACGGCCATGACGCCCAGGATGGGGCCGAAGTACTCCACCAGGTGGTACTCGGTGCCGGGCCGCACCCCGGAGCGCAGGCCCGGGCTCCACAGGCGCCCGGTCTCATCCAGACTGCGGGGCTGGAGTACCCACTTCTGCCCGCCGTCCAGGCGGGTCAGACCCCAGCGCAGCTTGTCCGTGAGGGGCACGGACAGCGGCCCCATCTGGGCCAGCGGGTTGGTGGGCCAGTCAACGGTCAGGGAGGAGACGGCGTCGATCAGCTGGTCCCTGAAACGCCGCGAGCGCGCCACGCTGCCCACCAGGATGACCAGGGAGGCCGCCGAGCACTTCTGGCCGGCGTGCCCGAATGCGCTGGCCACCACGTCCTTGACGGCCAGGTCCAGGTCTGCGGCGGGGGTGACGACGATGGCGTTCTTGCCGCTGGTCTCCGCCAGCAGGTCCAGGTCCGGCCGCCAGCTCTTGAACAGGCGGGCGGTGTGGGCCGCGCCGGTGAGGACCACGCGCGCAACGCGCGCGTCGCGCACCAGGGCCTCGCCGCGCTCGGCGTCGGGGACCACCAGCTGTACCACGCCGGCCGGCACGCCGGCCGCCTCCATGGCCTCCACCAGCAGGGCGCCGCAGCGCACGGCGGCGGGGGCGGGCTTGAGGATCGCGGGCGAGCCGGCCGCGAGCGCGGCCGCGACACCGCCGAAGGGGATGGCCAGGGGGAAGTTCCACGGCGGGGTGACCACGGTGAGGGCGGCGGGCTCGAAGCGGGCGCCGTCGGCCTCCACCGCGCCACTCATCCGCACCGCCTGGGTGGCGTAGTAGTGGGCGAAGTCCACGGCCTCGCTGACCTCGACGTCGGTCTGGTCAAGGGCCTTGCCGAGCTCGCTGGCGGCCACCTCGATCAGCTCGGCCCGGCGGGCCGCGAGCTCCACACCCACGCGGTGGAGCACCTCGGCGCGCTCTGCGGCGGGCAGGGCGGCCCACTCGCGCCCGGCAGCGAGCCCGCGCACGATCACGGCTTCCAGTTCGCCCGCGCTCTCCACGCGCGCGGCGGCCACGCCGGCCACGCCCAGCTGGGAGGTGGGCACGCGCCCCATGATGGCCTTGGCCCACTCGCGGTTGGCGGGCAGGGCCGGGTGAAGCGGCGCACGAAAAACGTCTATGGGTCCCAAGAGACTCGTTGTCACGGTAGGCCTTCCCAGGGCGTTGTTTTGATGAACGAGAGAGAGGACAAAACA